>NZ_JBHXEG010000068.1:0-52103 GCF_042724935.1 Kitasatospora sp. NPDC127060 | reverse complement strand
GTCACCGCTGTGGTGACCGGGGCCCGCCGTCTACTCCTCGCTCGCCTCCGACAGGACGGAGGCGCGGGCGGCCACGCGGGCCGCGCTCTCGTCGGCTGCCCAGTCGGGCTGGAGGGAAGTCCCGGTCACGTTCCTCGCGGGACGGTGACCCGATCCGAGCTCTCGCAGTGCCTTCCCTCCACTCGATGCTGGCCGACATGCGCTGCCATGCCGCGCCCACCCGCCCAGCTCCGGATCACAGGCGTCATCACGCCGCGTGCCGATCCGACCCAGGACCTCCGCGATCACATCGATGAGTGGGCACTTACCAGCTCACCAGCGACCCTATTGCCAGAACTGCCCACGTTCACCCGTTCGACTGATTGCGAGCGTGCGATCACTGGCAGCTGGCGAGGCACGGACCAGAATCGCAACCCGGCGATGAGCCATCGGACTTGGGCAGTGGGCAAGTCCAATGAGTGCGAGGGGTGGTCATGGAGGTTTTCCCGCTCCGTGAGGGTGAGGTCGACGTGCCCGGGCGGTTCGAGGCACGGATCGTCGACGCAAGGGGGCGAGTGCGGCGGCTTCCCTGGCCACAGGTGGCCGGTCAGGTCGTGCTGGAGGAGTCCGCCGCAGTGCGTACCTTTCCGGTCCGGCGTGGGCGCCGAGTGGCACCGGGCTGGTGGTGGTCGGCCACGACCGGGCGCCTGGTGCACTACGGGTTCGGGGCCATGCGCACGCAGGTGATGCTGCTGGACCATGACCCGCAGGTGGTGGCACTGGCCTGCAGCCCGGTGGAGTTGGCATGGCTTGGGCATGACGGCCAACCCGCATGCCACACACCGCACCTGATGGCGCGCCTTGCCGACGGCAGCGGTCTACTGATCGACTGCGCGGGCCGCGACGGCGTCTCCGAGCGGATCACCGAGAACGCCCCTGTGATGGCCGCGGCAGCGCAGGCGGTGGGCTGGCGCCACCACATCGCTGCGGTTCCGGACCGAGCGTTCGCGGCCAACGTGCGGTGGCTGGCCGGGTTCCGCCACCCTCGCAACGCGCAGGCCGGGCGGATGGAGGAGATGGCGGCGTGCTTCGCCCGGCCCCGGCTCCTTGTTGAAGGAGTGCGACGGCTCGGGGATCCCATCGCGGTGTGGCCGGCCGTCTTCCACGCCCTGTGGAGCGGAGCGCTCAGCGCCCCCCTGGACCGGCCGCTGCACGAACGGGTCGTCGCCGTCAGCGTCCGGCCCGGACCGGTGGTGACCGCGTGACGCGCCTGAGGCTCACCGTCGGCGATGAGGTCCGCTGGGACGGGCGCACCTGGAACGTTGCCGTCCTGGAGGGAGCCAGTGCGCGGCTGCTGGAGGCGGGAACGGGCGCGGTCGCCGCCGTGTCGCTCCCCCACCTCGTCACCGATCCCGGCTTCGAGGTCGTGGGAGCTGATCGGCCCGTGGTGGCGCCGCTGGCGCTCCTGGACGCGCTCCCCGACCACGTCCGGGACCAAGCCCTGGCCTGGGAGCGGCACGTGCGGGAGGTCGAGTCCGGCATCACAGAGCCGGGCGGCGAGGCGCCGCGGCCCCAGTACGACCCTGCGACACGGACGATGGCGCAGCGGGAGGCGGCGAAGGCCGCGGAGCTGACCGGGGCGGGTGTGCCGACGAGTGTGGCGACGGTGCGCAGGATGCGGGCGCGGTACCGGGAGCGGGGCGTGTGGGGGCTGGTGGATCAACGTACGACCCGTCCCAGGTCGCCGGTGGGCCGGGCCGATCCGCGGGTGGTGGAGGCGGTGAAGGCGGTCCTTGAGGAGCAACGGGGCAGGTCGACGGGCACGTTGAGCGCGCTGCGGGACCGGGTCCGGTGGTTGCTGGAGGACCTGTACGGTCCGGGGGTGGTGGCGGTGCCGCCGCAGTCGACGTTCAACCGGCTGGTGCACGCGCTCGGGGACGGTCAGGGGGTGCTGGGCAGCGCAGTGCAGCGACGCTGGCACGCCGCGCGTCCTGAGCCGCCGTTCGGTGCGACGGTGGCGCTGCGGCCGGGTGAGCTGGTGATGATGGACAGCACGCCGCTGGACGTGCTCGCGGTGATGGCGGACGGGGTGGTCGGCCGGCCGGAGTTGACGATCGCGATCGATGTGGCCACGCGGGCGATCTGCGCGGCGGTGCTGAGGCCGCCGGGCAGTAGCACGGTGGACGCGGCTGTCTTGCTGGCGGAGATGGTCGCGCCGATGCGGATGCGCCTTGGCTGGGACGCCGTGTTGGCGATGCAGCGGTCGGTGGTGCCCTACGAGCGGCTGCTGAGCCTGGACGAGCGACTGGAGGGGGCGGCCGCGCGGCCGGTGATCGTCCCCGAGACGGTGGTCGTGGATCAGGGGAGGGTGTTCGTGTCCGCCTCGTTCCTGGCCGCGTGCGAGAGCCTGGGAGTGTCGCTGCAGCCGGTGCCGCCGGCGAACGGTCCGGCGAAGGGCCATGTGGAGCGTACCTTCAAGTCGATCAATCACGGGTTCTGCCAGTACGTCGCCGGCTACACCGGGTCGAACACCACCGAGCGCGGCTCGGGTGTGGAGGAGGAGGCCTGCTGGACGCTGCCGCAGTTGCAGGATTTCCTCGACGAGTGGCTGGTCGCGGGCTGGCACGCGCGCAAGCACTCCGCGCTGCGGCACCCGCTGCTGCCCCACCTGGCGCTGTCCCCCATCGAGATGTGGGCCGCGCTCGTGGGCGTCACGGGCTACGTTCCGGTGCCGCCTACATCGGACAGCCACATCGAGCTGCTGCCGGTGCGCTGGCAGGTCATCAACGACTACGGCATCCGCTTCGACTACCGCACCTACGACAGCAAGGCGCTGAACGGTTTCAGGCGGCGCACGGTCTACGGCACAGGTGAGGCGCAGCGGTGGGAAGTCCACTACAACCCCTACGACCCGGCGCGGATCTGGGTGCGGCTGCCGAAGGGCTTCGTGGAGGTTCCGTGGATCCACGCCACCGAGGTCAGCCTGCCGTTCACCGACTACACCTGGCGGCACGTGCGCGCCACGGTGGCCCGCGCGAGCGACCGCGATGCCCATGAACTGGCCCTGGCCAGAGCGCTGGACGCGCTGCTTCGGCGTGCGGGCGCCGGGGTGGGTACGCGCCGTGAGCGCACCCTGGCGGCGCGGGCCGCCGCCGGACAGGCCGTCGCGCTGCGCCGCCCCGACCCCAGTGATGTGGACGTGCCGTCGGATGTGGCGCCACCTGTGCAGGCACGGCCGCCGGGAGAACAGCCGGCGGAACCGGATGAGGACCTCGTCCTCGGCTTCGACGAAGGCGAGGACGAGGACGAGGACGACGGAGAGGACGCCCTGGGCGCAGCCACGGCGCAGGTCCCTTCCGCGCGTGTGTCCCGTCTGCTGAATCCCCATGAGGAGGCCGCCCGATGGCTGTAGTAGAGATCGCCGCTGACGACGAGGACGCGTTCAAGCCCATCACGACCTGGGTGGGCTGGCGCGACTACGTCGACAGCCCACCGTTGTCCCTGGAACCGGCGGCCGACAGCTCCCTGTGGACCGTGGAGCAGCAACTCGACCACCACTCGCAGTTCGTCGTCATGACCACCCCGGTCATGACGAAGGTGTCGAGGGAGCTGCAGCTGCTGCTGCACGTCAACCGCCGCCAGCGGGGCACGGCCAGGCGCGGGCTGATCGTCTCCGGCCCCCCGAGCACCGGGAAGACGACCACCATGATGGAGCTGGGCCGGATCTTCGAACTGGCCGACCGGCGCAAGCACCCCGATGCCGGCGTGCGCCTTCCGGTGGCGTTCGTCGCCGTGCCGCCCGCCTCGACCCCCAAGATGCTCGTCGCCGAGTTCGCCCGGTTCCTGGGGCTGCCGCTGCTGCGCCGTATGAACCAGGCGGAGATCACCGACCTGGTGTGCGCGAAGCTCAGCGAACTGCGCACGCAGCTGGTCCTGGTCGACGACATCCACCTCCTCGACACCCGCACCCGCGCCGGTGCCGAGACCTCGGACCAGATCAAGCACCTGGGCGAGCGGATCGCCGCCACGTTCGTCTTCGCCGGGGTCGACGTGCAGGACTCCCCGCTGCTGGTCGGCCCGCGCGGGCAGCAGATCGCCGGGCGCTTCCAGCTGCTGCGCAACGACCCGCTGCCGTACGGGGCCGAGAGCCAAAAGCAGGTCTGGCTGGAGCTGGTCACCGACCTGGAGAGCGCGCTGCGGCTGCACGACCACCGCCGGGGAACACTCCCCCGCCTGGCCGCCTACCTGCACAGGCGTACCGGGGGTGTGATGGGCACCCTCGTCTCGCTCATCCGCAAGGCGGCCACAGCCGCGATCCTGGACGGCTCCCAGCGCATCACGAAGGAGTCACTCGAGCGGTGCGAGCTGGACCTGCGCGCAGAAGAACAGCTGCTCGCCCCCACCGTGCCCAAGCCGCGGCGAAGCCCCGCCCGGCCCGCCCGGCCCGCGCGGAGCGGGCGGTGACCGCGCAACGGCCTGTCACCGGACGGCTCAGCCCCATGCGGTCGGCGGCGGGCTTGCCCTCGTCCACGCTGTTCCCTGCGGCCCCGTGTGCCGGAGGCGGCGTGCGGCCCCTGGCCCGGGAGACGACGCTGTCGTTCATCGAGCGTCTGGCCGGCCGCTTCCATACCACCGCCTACGACCTGATCGCCGAGTTCTTCGCCTTCGGCAACCGCAAGCCCATGTCCTCCCTCAGCTCGGATGGCGAGGTGTACTTCAACGCCGACGCGCGGGATCGCTTCGCGGCGCTGTGCGCGGTGCCGCCGCAGCATCTGGAGCTCGCCCTGCCCGCCTGGACGCAGCTCGAGCCGGTCGGGCGCTACGACACCGGGCCGGCAGCCACCTTCTACGGTGCCACCTCCATCGCCCCTACCGCGGCCGCGTGCACACGCTGCGTTGCCACACACACCGGACGGGCCGAGCCCGCGCGGCTGTACACGGCGGTCCACCAGCGTGTCTGCGTGCGCCACCAGACCTGGCTCCTGGCCACCCAGGACGACCACCCGGCGCTGCCCGCGTTCCGGCAGCTCAGCCTGGCCGGACTGCCGCAGGTCATCCGAGCCCAGGGCCGCCACACGACGTTCTTGCGCCGCCGCGAACTCATCGCCGAGGCCTTCCCCGTCGCCCAGGCGATCACCACGACCTGGCGAGATGCCCAATGGCCCCGGGAAACCGAGTGGCCGCAGCGCCTGGAACAGCTCGCCGCCGCCAACCAGAACACCGGCCTCCCGCCCCACCTCACCTGGGAAATCGTCACCTACCCCGAGACCGTCGCCCTCGCCGGACTGCTGGCCAGCCGCTTCTGGCAGCACCAAGTCCTGAACGACGCCGGCAACCACCAGCCGCACGTGCCCGCCGACACCCCCACCTTCACCCGCGAACTCGCCCACCGCCTGCGACGCCCCTGGCTCGCCGAGGCACTGGCCGCCACCGACTCGGGACCACTGACCGCATGGCTGCAGGCCTGCTGGCGCTCCCGCGCCGACCAACGCACCACGACGACCAGCATGTGGTGGATCCCGCCCGCCTACCGCACCCCGCCCGCATCCCCCGGCACGACAGCGCGCAGCACCACGACCACCGAACCCGAAGAGAAGCCCGGTGACGCCGGGCACGGATTCGCCCGCGGCCTCGCCCTCGCCCGGGCCTTCGCCGCCGACCACGGCCACCTGTGCATTCCCTCCGGGTACCAGAAAGACGGCGTCAAGCTCGGCCTGTGGCTAGCCAACCAGCGCGCCGCAGGACCGAAACTCGCTCCCGAGCGCAGCAGAGCCCTCGCAGCCCTCGACCCCTGGTGGAACCCGCCCTGGAGCACCCGGTGGCAGCGCCTCTACCTACGGGCACACCGACAGGTCGCATCCGGCACCGTGATCAGGCCACGGGAAGGCTTCGACGACTTCAGCGAGAACCTCGGCACCTGGCTGTTCCAGCAGTGCCTGAGATACGAGGCCCTGCACCCCCAACAACAGAAGCTGCTGAACCAGATCGGCATCATGCCCCACGACGCCCAGCACGCACGCCGACGGGCACGCAGCATGGAGGACATCCGCGCCGAATACCTCGACCAGGCACGTATCTACTGGGAGAAGCACCGCCACCTGTGCGCCCGGTCCAACGACACCCAGGACGGTTACCCGATCGGCCAGGTGCTGGCCAATCTGCGGGTACGCGCCCGGCGCGGCAGAGCAGACCCCGCCATCGCGCAGGCGTTCAACGGCCTGGACCCCTGGTGGGCGGCACCGTGGCCGCCCGGCTGGCAGCGTGCCTGCTACGCGGTGCGCGATCTGGTCCGCCGCGGCCACGTCCTCGACCCCGAGAATGCCTTCACCGGCTTCGACGACGAACTCGGCCAATGGCTCTACACCCAGTGCGTGGCCTACCCGAACCTCGCGGTGGAGCAGCGCCACCAGCTCGCAGCCATCGGCCTGACCCGGCAGGTCGCCGCCACCGCCCGGCCCAACCCCGCCACCAACAAGCCCTCCCTGGAAACCGGGCTCCACTACGCCCGCTCCTACGCGGCACTCCACGGCGACCTCAACACCGCGCCCACCGACCGGCACGAGGGCTTCCCCATCGGTACCTGGCTCAGCCGCCAGCGGCACCAGGCCAACCTCCACACCGCCAAGTTCACCTCCCCCTACCCGGCAGGTCCGCTGCTGGCCGCCCTCGACCCGTGGTGGAACCCACCCTGGAGCGCGGACTGGCAGATCAACCACCGTGCAGCCCGCAAACTCGTCGAGAACGGCCTCGAACTCATCCCCCAACGAGGGTTCCCCGGCACACCCGACTGGACCGGACAATGGCTCTACGCCCAGTGCACCGCCTACCAGAGCCTGCACCCCGGCCAGCGGCACATGCTGGCGCGACTCGGCATCACCGCCGCCAACGCCCGCCGCGCACGGCCCCGCCGCATCACCCAGCAGGCGTCCTTCGAGACCGGCCTGGGCCACGCCCGGTCCTTCGCCGCTCAGCACGGACACCTCGCCGCATCACGTACCGCACGCCACAACGGCCACCGACTCGGGTCATGGCTCGCCAACCAGCGCCAGCGAGCAGCGAACGGCCGCCTCCCCCACGACCGTGTCCAAGCCCTCGACGCCATCGACCCCTGGTGGAACCCACCCTGGGGCCTGCCATGGCAGATGACCTACCACACCGTCAGAACCCAGATCCACGGCCGCGCCCTGAACGCCGCCGCCGGCTTCCCCGGCCTACCGCCAAGCGCCACCCGGTGGCTGCTCACACAGTGCATCAACTACGACAGCCTCTACCCGGGCCAGCAGCAGCTCCTGGCCGACCTCGGCATCGCCGAGGCCGACGCGCGCACCGCCCAACCCCAGCACGAACCACGCGAGCGCCCCCACACCGGCGCCGGCCAGCCGCGCCCCACCACCGTCTCCTCCTCCATCGACGGAGGACTCCCCTACGCCCGTTCCTACGCACACGCCCACGGCGGACTCGGAACCGCCCACTACGACGCCGAAAACAACGGCTTCCCCCTCGGCTGGTGGCTGTACGAACAACGCAAACGCGCCAACGCCCACCAACGCCGCACCGGCCAACCATGGCCTCACGAACAAGCCCTGGCAGCACTCGACCCATGGTGGAACCCGCCCTGGAGAATCAGCTGGCAGCACACCTACACCCGCATCCGCACGGCCGCGACCGAAGACCGGCGCTGGACCGGAAGCGAACACCGCTGGCTCGCCACCCAGCACACCAACTGGCACACCCTGCACCCCGACCAACGCACCCTCCTCACCGCCATCGGCCTCGCACCCAGGGACAACAGGTCTCGTACCCACCGGAAAAGAGGGAGCCCTGTTTCCCCAATGGCGGAAGAATCGTCCTGTGACCCAGGAAACATGGCTTGATACCGCTACCCGAGAGCTTCTTCAAACGGTCTACACCCTGATGAAGCAGCGAGGTGACTGGCCCACATTCACTGCGGTGGACTTGTGGGCCGACAGAGAGCTGGGCATCGAGGACGCCCAGGCCGCGCTTCTCGCCGTTCCTGACACCTACCTGTTCCGCCCATGGCAGAGGCACGGCTTCTCCAACAACGACGCGGTCCGGCTGACTCTTCAGGGGGTGACAGCCTGCGAGGGTGGCGCTGAAGATCTGCAGCTGCTGGCGCGGTTCGTGGCCTGGGTGACGGATCTCGAACGCCACGACACCAGCCCGGCCGAGACCGCGCTCATGGCCAGCAGCAAGGCCTTCGCCGCACACGAGGGCCTGGACATCGACGAGCCAGACGAGGCCGAGGATCAGAGCGCAGCCGACGCGACCATGGAACCGGAAGAGCCCACGGCATCCGTCTCCTGGGCAGCCTTGGGTGTAGAGGAGCAGGAAGTCTCAGAAGACGTAGAAGCCGCGCGTGGGAAAGTAGCGCGCGTCAGAGTCCTCGCCGATCTGCTTCCAGGTTTCTGGGCAAGCAGCGGCTGGCAAGCCGAAAAGCCCTGGCTGTGGCAACTGACCCTGGATCGACCACGAGTGCGGCCGTACCGGCATGTACAGGGGGTGGACGGGCTCCTGGAGTACACCGCGTCCGTCGAACGCGAGCGCGCAACAGCGGCAACAGCGCTTATGCACCGGCTCGCGGACGCTCCCAGAACCTCGGACGCAATAGACAGGCCGACAGGCGCCGGAGAGGAACAGCCGGTGCCGTCCCAGGACCACAGCCTCGATGTGCTGCTGACCCTGCTTCGGGAAGAGATCGTGGACTCGTGCGAGGCACCGCTGCGTGCTGACCTGTACGACGAAGCCATCTTCGCCGCCTTCCGGCGACTGGAAGACGAGGTTCAGCAAAGGGCAGGCAGCCCAGCCATCGGTGACCTACTGATCAAGGCTGCCTTCAAGGAGAAAACGAATCCCATCCGGATCTCCGATCGCGACGGCGATATGGATCGCATGGTCCAGCTGTTCGCAGGCGCTGTCGGGCTCTTCAAAGGCGACCGCTCCCACAAGAGCCAGCCGAACCTGCCGTGCGTGACACGTCGTTCGTGCCTTCGCATCCTCGCGCACGCAAGTTCCCTGCTTGATCTTCTCGACCGCGACATCGACCGCGCACCAGCGGTCCGCGGATACCAGTACCACCAGGTAGACCTCACGCTGTGGGTCGAGCGAGCAGGCCCCCAAGTCCAGGTCTGGCTGGACGAGACAGTATCGTTGACGACGCGCAGTTACCGGCCTGGAACCCTGGTCGTCGACGTCTCCGCGGTCTCCCCAGGGGAGCACCGCGTCCATCTGGTCGACGGGACACGCCACGGGCCGGCACACACGGTATGGCTGGTACGCGACCCGCGGCGCTCGACCTGGCACCGAGTAGTCGAGGTTGACGTTCCCCTGTACGGCGATGCCCTCGGCCAGCAACTGCTCGAAGTCTCGGGTGTTCGACTGGAGGTCCTCGAAGCTGGGATCACCAGTCAACGGGTTGTGCCGACCCGTCAGACCTGCCGGGTGGGCCATTACGTCGAGTGGCACTCGTCGCCGGCCCGCGAGCAGGTCGGCCCGGCTTGGGCGCGCGACCATGTCGGAGGCCCGCTGCGCCCGGTATGGGACAGTTCTGCGCTGCTTGACGGCCAACCGAGCGCTCCCGTTCACGAGGAGCGCCTGATGCGGATCAGCATCGAGCCCGGCTTTCTGCGCCTCCGTCGCGGCGAGCAGGTGCCGCTGCGCGTCCTGGGCCACTACACCGACGGCACTGCGACATGGACCGTGCCGCTGAACAGCCCAGCGGTGGAGACGACAGACGAGAAGATCGCTTTCGTCCAGAACAACACCGTCCGCGCGAAGGATCCGGGCGTCACAACCCTGCGCTGCCAGCACGACGGCTGCTACGCGGAAGCCCGCGTCGACGTGGCGGCCCATCCCCGCTGGACCGCCACCGCGCTGCTCACCGGCCTACCTCCCGTCAGTGGCATCTGCTGGACCCCGCAGGGCCTCGTCGTCAGCACGCGCGGCCGGCACCTCTGGCGGGTAGACGCGAAGACCCGGGCATACCGAATGATCAGCGCGCTGCCCCCGGTGTCCGCCCACGACCAGGGCACCGACACAATTGCCGCCCGCGATGACGGAGAGCTCGCCGTCCGCGTCGTCGGCGACCGCAGCATTCTCGTGCTGCACCACCACGACGACTACCAAAGCAGCGTGGTCGTAGCGCCGGACGCAGAGGGCGTGCCTATGGCCTTCGTGTGGGACAACGACGCGCTCCTCACCGCCATGCACGACGGCGCTCTGTACCGGGTGCAGTTGGACGGCACCACGGAAGAGCTCGCCCGCGTCCAGGGAACCCCTGTCGCCATGGCCACCGGTCCAGACTCCCTGTTCATCCTGAGTTCCCCTTCGCTAGAGGAAGCCACGGATCTGGCTCACAACAGGCTGTGGAGCATCCCATACGCCGAGCCAAGCACAGCTGCGGACCTCCTGCAGGACCACAGGCTCAGCGGCCTGAACGGCATCACCCTTTCCGGGGCATCCATCCTGCTCAGCGACTTCAACGGAGGACGGATCATCAGCCTGCACAACAACAAGGTCCGCGAAGTCACCGCGGACCTCATAAATCCGGGCCAGCTGACCACCAGCAGCACGGGCGACGTCTATGTCGCCGAGTTCGGAGCCGGAACCATCCGCCGGCTCCTGCCGTAGCCAGCAGACTCGACCAGGTCCGACGACGGCCAGGCCCGCTGACGCGTGCTGCCACCTCCACGGCGGCGGCACGCGGCGGCGGGCCACACCACAGCTACCTCGGACCACCCATTCAAAATGACCACCAACCAGCAAAACTGAACAGGCCTCGCTGCCCAGCCGAAGCGGCAGGTCAGCGGCCACCACGCCCACAGCAATCCGGACTCACTACCCGGTGCAACACCCAAACAAGCCGAACCACCTATCTGAACAGCCCAGCTCACACACCGAAACACAGACCATGATCAACGGCCGCGGACATGCGCGACCCGCTCGGCGACCGGGCCAAGGCGGCGCAGCAGGGGGTGCCGTGGGGCCCCGGTGTCGGCGAGGCTCAGGACGGGAGCGAGGACGAGGTGCCGGCCGCGCACATCGCGGCCATCCAGGCCGGGCTCGTGAAGACGATGGTGGAGCGGGGCCTGGCACGGTGCATCACCTTTCACAACCGCACGATCGAAGCCCGCTACTTCAGCGAGACGCTGAACCAGGCCGTCGAGAAACTGCACTTTGAGAACCCGCAGAAATACCCTGCCGAATTCTGGTCGCGGTGGCTCTCCGGCGAGCATGACGTGGATTTCCGCAAGGATGTCATCGCCGATTTCGGGAGCAGCGGTGAGGAGGACGGGCTGAGGCACCGGGTCGTCGCTCAGTGCAAGGTCCTGGGCGAGGGTGTTGATATTCCGGACGCTGATTCTGTTCTTCTTCAGGGTCGGGGAAGCATGGTGGATATCGTCCAGGCCATCGGCCGGGCTTTGCGGATGAAGCCTGGAGAGGGAAAGACCGCCTCGCTGATCGTGCCGGTTTTCCTGAAGCCCGGGGAGGAGCCTGGGGACATTCTGGAGTCGGAGAGCTATTCGGCGTTGATCAAGATTCTGACCGCTTTGAGGTCTCACGACGCACGCGTGGTGGAGGCCCTTGCGGTGCCGCAGAAGTCGGGCAAGCGTACGAAGGGGCGCAGCGCTGAGGCGGCTTCTGGTCCTGGTGAGAGCTGGTCTGGTGAGGGTGGTTCGGGGGCGTTCACGCTGCCGGTGCGGTTCCAGACGCCGGTGGACGAGAACGTGCTCGCGCTGTTCATCGCCTCGCGGGTGCTGACCGGGGAGAACCAGTTCTGGCGGGAGGGGATCAACCACGCCCGCCGGTGGTTCGAGGAGACCGGCGGGCTTTACGTGCCATATTCCGCGATGGCCGGAGAAGAAGGAAAGTTTCCGCTCGGTAAATGGTTGTCGGATAGGCGTGGCGAGTATGCTGATGGGGAATTGGCGCGCCACCGGGTCGACATGCTCGACCAGCTGGGGATGATCTGGTCGGTCTCCGACGCCCGCTTCGAGGCCGGCCTCGACTGGGCCCGGGTCTGGGCCAAGGAGCACGGTTCGTCTCTGGCCGCGCCGGCCCGGGCCTCGGTCGGTTCTTATCCGATCGGTACGTGGCTGTCCGAGCTGAGGGCCGCCGCGCAGGTGCCGGCTGGGGAGCCGGGGGCGCTGTCGCCGGAGCGACGCAGGGCGTTGGAGGAGATCGACCCGTGGTGGTGCCCCGCCTGGCCGATCACCTGGCAACGCGCCTACGCCGTGGCACGGTTGTGGTGGCTGGAGTCCGACGGTCGCGTCGGCTGGACCACGCTGCCCGAGGACACCGTGTTCGAGGGCGAGCAGCTCGGACGCTGGGTGCGGGCGCAGCGAGCCGGCTGGCCCGACCTGGAGGAAGACCAGCGGGACCTGCTGACGGCGATCGGCGTCGAGCCGGACGCCGAGCTGGTGGCCGCGAAGCAGGCCGCGGAGGCGAAGCCGAAGGTGTCGAGGGTGGATCGCTTCCAGCAGGGCCTGGCCGCGCTGGCAATGTTCGTCGAGCGGGAGGGCCACGCACGGGTCCCGCGCCCGCACCGGGAGCTGCTTGAGGTCACGGTGGCTGGCCCGGGCGGGGAGGAAATCGTCGAGACCGTGCAGATCGGGCTGGGTGCATTTTTGAACAACACGAAGGCACGCCGGGCGAAGCTGACCCCGGGGCAACTGGCGCAGCTCGCTGAGCATGGCGTGGAGTGGGCGTAGAAGCCGTTGTCGTACCGGCGAAGGAGCGCGGCGATCGAACGGGAGTCTCGATCGGGTGATCGCGGACCGGTCGGCGCATGACGGCAGGGCCTCCTGAACAGCTCGTGGGTGCGAATCCAAAGAGCTACGGCAGGAGGCCCTGTTGTCGCAGTTGTACGCGGTGCGGCCCGCGGAGTCCAACTCCCGCGTGTCGTCGTGTGATTGCCTCGCGCACGTGTACGGGAACGCGGCCGATCATGGTGAACGTGCGCGACGGTATCCGTCGGACATGAGCGACGCGGAGTGGGCCCAGGTCCGTGTCGCACTGCCGGTACCGGGGTGGCTGGAGGGTCGGGGCGGGCAGCCGGAGGGCTATTGCCACCGGCAGATGATCGACGCTGTTCGCTACCTGGTCGCGGGCGGCATCACCTGGCGGGCGATGCCCGCCGACTTCCCCGCGTGGGACCGCGTCTACGCCTTCTTTCGGCGATGGCGCGACAAGGGCCTGGTCAAGGAGTTGCACGACCGGCTTCGCGGGAAGGTTCGCGAATCCGCGGGACGGGACGAGGAACCGACTGCGGGAATCATCGACTCGCAGTCGGTGCGGGCCGCGGCGTCGGTGCCGGCCGCCACCTCCGGCTACGACGGCGGGAAGAAGGTGCCGGGCCGCAAGCGCCACATCGTGGTCGACACCCTGGGACTGCTGCTGGCCGTGGCGGTCACCGCCGCGAACATCACCGACCGCCAGGCCGGGCAGCACCTGCTGGCCCGCCTGCGCGAGCGGTACTGGCGCATCACACTCGTGTGGGCCGACGGCGGCTACACCGGGCACCTGGTCGACTTCGCCGCGAAGGTGCTGCACGTCGCGCTCACGGTCATCAAACGGACCGACGACACCGCCGGATTCACCGTGCTGCCGAAGAGGTGGCTGGTGGAGCGCACGTTCGCCTGGCTGATGCGCTCGCGCCGCCTGGCCCGTGACTACGAGGCCCGCACGGACACCGCCGAGGCGATGCTGTGGTGGTCGATGACCATGGTCATGAGCCGCCGCCTCGCCCGTCGGCGACCCTGAACATGCCGGGCGCGTCCTCGGCCAGCCAGCCCCGCGCCACCAGACGCTTCGCCTTCGAGCGGACCCCCTCGACCTTCGCGGGAACCACCTCCAACCCCAGTGCTCCGGCGATCTGCCGGCAGTCCATCGGCCCGGCGTCCGACCGCTCCCGGTCGGCCAGGACCTTCATGATCCGCTGGTAGTCCGGCGCCAGAGCCGTCACCTTGACCCCATCACGCCGCACCGGCACCACCGAACCGGGCACCGCCTTGGCCCCGCCCGCCTCCGGCCCCGTCACGGCAGGCGGAGCGGCCGGGGCCGCCTCAACCACGCCGGGTTCCCGCGGCCCGGCCAGGACCTCGCTCACCGTCTCACGGGCGATCACGAACCGCTCCCACACGGCCTCCGCCTCGCGCAGCTCGGCCTGAAGGGCCTCCACCCGTTGCCGAGCTGTGCGTTCGCGCTCCTCCAGCAACCCCATCACCGACGGCATCCCGGCACCTCCACCGAGCAGACGACACGACACGTCATCCCTGCCGCCGAAGCGTCGAGCCTACGCCTAACCAGGAAACGCACCCATCACTCTCGGAAAGACAACGGCTTCTAAGAGGTCGTTTTCACCTGGACTGACCTTGTATGAGCCGGTTCGCGGGGTGTGGGGTTGCGGTGCGGGTGGGGCCTATGAGGCCATCGAGATCCACGGATCGTGCGAGGTTGCGGATGAGGCGGCAGGCACCCTGTTTCTGTCTCATCCCGGGATGTCCGGCGTTCGTCGTCGGTCGTGTGCTTCCGCCGTCGGTGCCGTGCGCCTGGGCGCATTCGGTCCGCAGCGGTAGACCGGAAGCATGGCGAAGCGACGACCGTATCCGAGCGATCTGTCCGATGCCCGCTGGGAGTTGATCGAACCGGTCCTTGTCCGCTGGCGTCTCGAGCGCCGCAGGAAGGCCCTGAGCTTTGGTCGGCCGCCCGAACACGACCTGCGCGACATCATGGACGCGATCTTGTACGTCGACCGGACCGGGAGCCAGTGGCGCTACCTCCCGCACGACTTCCCGCCCTGGAACACGGTCTACGGCTACTTCGCCAAATGGGCGGACGAGGGTGTGTTCGTCCGGCTCAACGGCCTGCTCAGGCAGCTTCTACGAGAGAGGGAAGGGCGGGCGCCGGAGCCGACGGCCTGCGTGATCGACGCGCAGAGCGTCAAGACTTCCACCAGCGTGCCCGCCGCCGGCCAGGGCGTCGACGCCGGCAAGAAGATCGTGGGACGTAAGCGGAGCATCGTGACCGACACGCTCGGCCTCCTCCTCGCCGTGCTGGTGACCGCGGCGAGCGTGCAGGACTCCGTCGCCGGCACCACACTGCTCGACCGGGTCGCCACCGATCACCCCGCCATCCGAAAGGTGTGGGTCGACGGCGGCTACCGCCAACACCTCGTCGAGCACGCGGCCACCCTCGGCATCGACATGGAGATCACCGCCCGCAAGCCCGGGACCAGAGGTTTCACCCCCGTCCCGAAGCGTTGGGCGGTCGAGCGGACCTACGGCTGGCTCATGCTCCATCGCCGCCTCGCACGAGACTACGAGACCCTCCCCACCCGCTCCGAAGCCGTCATCCTCATCGCTATGACCGACCTCATGACCCGCCGCCTCACCGGGGAAAGCACCATCTCCTGGCGCGACCCGAAAAATACCCCCAAACAACCCACCCCAGGATGAAACATCGGACGAAAACGACCTCTAAACGGGACAGCCCTTAACAACACCCCACCGCCCCCCCAAGTAGGCTGACCCGACCCCACCCGCCGCCACACACAGTCACCCGCCCACTCTCCGAACAGGTCCAACCAAAGGTCCAGACAATACGGTGTGCGGGGCCATTCCACGCCCCGCAACACCATCAGGTCACACCCTCCACCCCTCACCGGGTAGAGCTTGGCATGCCGCACCGCACCTCCCACCACGGATCGTCCGAGCAGCCACCCGCTCGCGCTTGGTCGGAACCGGCAACACCAGCGGGCCCAAGTCCTTTGCAACGCGGGCCTATACGCACTGCGGGCCACTCCAACCGGTCCAGGCAAGCCGGCGAGTGGTCAGGCGAGGGTTTTGTAGAAGAAGGTGGAGGAGGCGAGGGTGCCGTCGGGGTCCGCGGCGTAGCCGGGGACGAGCCCGTACGGGGTCCAGCCGGCCGAGTGGTAGAGCCGTTCGGCGGGGCTGTCGGTGCGCGTGTCGAGCAGCAGCAGGGTGGCGGAGGCCGCGGCGGCGGCGCGTTCGGCGGTGTCGAGGAGACGACGGGCGAGGCCCTGGCCGCGGGCGTCGCGGTGGACCATCAGTTTGACGACCTCGGCGCGGTGACGGCCGTTGTCCTTGTCGCCGAGGACCAGGCTGACGGTTCCGACGATCCGGCCGCCGGAGTCGCGGGCGATCCAGCTGAGACGGTGTCCGGCGGCCAGAGCGTCCTCGTACTGGAGCCACCAGCGGGCGGCCTCGGTGCGGTCGAGGTCGTCGAGGAAGCCGATCGACGCGCCGTCGGCGACTGCGTCGAGCAGCAGGTCGGCGAGCCCGTCCTGGTCGGCCGTCAGGTCGGCGGCGGCGAGGCAGACGATCTCGGTCATGGCGGGTACCCCCTGGGGCGCGGCGGTCACGGTTGTCACAGCGGTCCGGGCAGTCCCGGCGGTCGAGGCGGTCACGGCCGTCACGGCCGTCACGGCAGGACGACGGCGAGGGCGTAGCGGACCGGCCGCAGGCCCGGGCAGTGGAAGCGGGACGGGCCCCAGAGCCGGAAACGCAGGCAGTCGCCGGTGGCCAGCTGGTGGGTCTCACCGCGGACGGTGAGTTCCAGGGTGCCGTCCAGGACCCACAGGTGCTGTTCGATACCGGGGACGGGCGGGGCGTCATAGTCGATGGCGGCGCCGGGGCGCAGGGTGCCCTCGATCAGTTCGCCGCGCAGGCCCGCGTGCGGCGGGGAGACGGAGCGGCGGACGAAGCCGGATGCGGGGTCGCGCCAGACCGGTTGGTCCGGGGCGCGGAGCAACTGGGGCGGTTCGGCCTCGACCTCGGCGAGCAGGCGGGACATGGTGCGGCCGTAGGCGGAGCAGAGCCGGCCGAGCTGGGCGGCGGTGGGGCTGATCTCGGCGCGTTCCAGGCGGGAGAGGGTGGAGCGGCTGACGCCGCTGCGAGCGGCGAGGTCGTCGAGGGACCAGCCGTGCTCGGCGCGGAGCGCGGCCAGGCGGGCGGCGAGTCGCAGGTCCTCGGGGGACGGTTCCGGTTCTCTCACATTCAGGAGGATATCCCGGATCGGGGATGTGACGGCCAGCGGGGTGGCGACGGCGCGGGCAACGCGATGCCCCGCACCCGAACAGGAGGGCCGGGACGGGGTGGACAGGATGTCCGGCCCCTCCCTCTCGCCGATCGAACCCCGGCACGTACAGCACGGACGCAGCAAGGCGTTCGCCCTACGGACGGCCTGTCTGAAGGACGCCTCGCGGTCGGCCCGGGACCACTCCACGCGCAGGCCGCGGTACCAAGGGTTGTCTGCGGGGGTGCGTATCGTCCGGGGCAGCAGGTATCGCAGAAGTGAGAAGAAAGGGGCGGGGTTAGCTGAATCGATGCCCCGCCCCACGCCACCAGACGCAACAGGTCACGCCCTACGGTCCCGCACCGGGTAGAGCTTCGCGTGGAGCACCCGCGCCTCCCACCACGGATCGTCCGGGACGGACACCAGCGCGGCCACCAGCTCCCGCTTCGTCGACGCGGGCAGCACCAGGGGACCCAAGCCCTTCGCGACACGGTCCCGCACGCACCCCGGGCACTCCAGCCGGTCCGGGCTGGCCACCTCCCGCAACTTCAGCTTCGAGCCCTCCTCCCCGCCGATGGAGCCCCGGCACGTCCAGCACGGGCGCAGCGCGGCGTTGGCCGTGCGGGCGGCTTCCAGCTGCTCTTCGGCCTCCCGTTCGAGCCGCTCCTTCCACTTCTGGTGGCAGGTCCAGCAACGTCCGCCAGGCTGCCGGGTCCACTGGCCGTGGAGGCCGTACTCCCAGGTGCTCTCCTGCTCGGGGATGTCGCCGCAGTCGATGCAGACCAGGGAGTCCATCAGCTCCTGGTGGGCCTTCTGCTGCTCGTCCTCGCGGACGGCCTGGCGCTGGTCGTAGGCGGCCCGGTTGTTCGGGTTCTCCAGCGCCTCGATGAGGCAGTGCCGCCCCGAGCGGCCGAAGCGCCACCACACCGGCCCGAGCGGCCCGTGCTCGGCCAGCATCTCCAGCGTGGTCGCGACGACCGGGACAGCATCGTCGTAGACCCGCCAGCCGTCCCCGTCGTTGTCGTCCCGGTGCACCGTGCACCATCGCCCGCCCCAGCACTCTGCCGACAGCTCGGCCACGGCCTCCTGGCGGCTGGCCAGCGCGACCGGTCCGGCGTCGGTGACGACCAGGGCGACGGGTGGGTACCCGGCGCGGGTGTGCCCGGGGTAGGCCCGGCGCCACCAGTGCACCGTCCGGTCGGCCGGCTCCTCCTCGGAGCGGGCCGGGTCGTTGTCGCGGACCTTCACGCGGAACAGCTCGCGGTAGGCGATGAACTTCGCCGCGACCTGCTCCGGGGCCATGGTGGAGCGGTCGACCTCCACCATCAACACCGACACCCCGATCTCCGGAGCCTGGAGCACCGCGTCCGGGCGCACCTTGCGTCGGCCGCCCGGCAGCAGGAACTCCACCTCGGTCGCCCAGTCGGTCACGGTGCCCACCCCACCCGCGGGACCGGGCCGCCGAGTGAGGGCAAGTCGACCACCGCGGGAACGTCGACCAGGGCGGCGACATCGCTCGGGAGCGTGCCGCAGGCCGGACACCCGCCCAGCACCGCCGACAACACCGGCCCGCCCAGCACCCGAAACATCAGCAACATCCGCGCGCACTCCACTCGTCCACGCCCGGGTTCAACGACGCAAGCAGTCCGGCTGCTGGTGGAGCCACGCCCGGGCGGACACCAGCACCCGGTCCCGATCGCCGCCCACGGCAGCGGTGGGGTCGTTGTCCACCTCTTCGTCAGGCCGGATCGGACCGTTGTACGTGCGGCCGGCGCGGTCGACGTCATCGGCGGTGGTGAGGACCAGGGCCGCTCCGTCGGACAGGTGGTACACCCCGTTCCCGGTGGGAACACCGTAGGTCGGCTCACCGAAGAAACGGGTGTCGGCACGGCCACGAAAGGCGACCGCGACCGCCTCACCGGAACTGCCGGTCCGGTGGCTGATCAACACGGCGACAGGCGGGGCGCTGCGGGCGAGCGGTTCACCGTCCGTCCAGCCCACGGGCTCGCCGTCCGCGTACGCGTTGCCGTGCTGGATCGACCACGTCGAGCGGTTGCCGTCGGCGTCCACGAAGCCCCCCACCGGCCCGTCGCCCAGCACCGGCCCCAACACTGCCAGCATCGGCCACAGGGATCCCCCGCGATCGTCGCGCAGGTCCACGATCCAGCCGCAGGCGCCGGCCCCGCCTGCCGTCGCGACTGCCGCCCGGCCCTGTCGCACGTACGCGTCGTAGGTCTGCCGGGTCCCCTGGACCTGCGGCAGCGAGACGTAGCCGAGGCCGTCCTCCAGCGCGCGGCCCGTCAGGCCCTCGAACGATAACGCGGTGGTTTCGTACCTCGCCCCGGCCTGTTGCGGATTGAGGAAGAAGCTGTGGCCGCCGCCCAGGGAGTTCAGCGCCAAGGCGATGACCCCGTAGGTGTCGGCCGCCGTCCGCGCGCCGTGCGCCTGCTCCAGCGCCCGCCGTCGCAGCTGGGCCCAGTTCACCTCGTGGCGCTGGACGGAGTGGTGTTCCATCAGGTCCAGCGCCGTCGTCAGGTAGGTCCGGGCCGCAGGCGACACGCCGTCGTCCGGGCCCTGCGACAACCCGCTCGCGGACCCGGCCACCGGCAACAGGACTCCCACAGCCGCCACCAGGGCAGCCAGGTGCAGCGAACGTTTCCGTGCCATCTGTTCCCCCCAGTGTTACCCCAAGGCGTCGCGGGGCGTGCACCACTGTAGGACCGGGCAGGGCAGTCGCGGAGCGGCTGTTCTGCGTCCGTGCACGGGGTAACAGCTGATCGGCGTGCCTGCCCCGTTCGCCCTGTCGTATCGGTGGTGACCGGCCAGCCCAGTGGAAAAGACTTCCCCAACCAACGGCGGGTAGGAGACGGTGAGAACCACTGCGTACGGCTTCGACGCGGTGAAGCTGCGGCCGCCCGTACCGCCGCCGACGCCTCGGTCGCCCACATCGTCCCCGCGGCTAGCGTCACCGAGCGGGCGCTACCTCGCCGGGACACGCGTGCCGAGGCCGGAGGTACTGCCGCGCCTGGCGAAGTCCGTCGGCGTCGCCCCGGCCGACCTGTGCACCGTCGAGCACGAGCGCCTGGTCCACCTGCGGGTCTTCGCCGGCCGCGGCCGCGCCCAGATGGCCCGGACGCTCGGCAGCGCCTTCGTGCGCTCCTCCCACGCCCCGGCCTCCTCGACCGCCTTGTGCACCAGCTCCGGCGTGAACGTCCGGGTCAGCAGCCCCATCCGGACCCGCTCCGGGAAGCTGTCCCCGGCTATGTGATCACGTGCCACAAGGACGAGACCCTACGCCATCAAGATCAGCCAACAGAAGCGACGTTGGGCGTCGGGTCGGCTCGCACGACATACTCAAAAACCCGTGAAAAACGGCCGCCAGCACGGAATGCCTGGCGGCCGTTTCTGTCTAGCTCGGGTTCTGCGGATCCCAGTTGCACTGGTGCAGCGCGAAGAAGACGCGAGACAGTGCGTTGCTGGTCCCTACGTCGGCGCGCCAGGACTCCACATCCCAGCTGTCGCCCGTGCTCCATCCCGAGGAATTGAGCGGATCCGGGAAGACGAAATTCGCATGGCAGATGAACTGCTCATACTCCGCGTTGTACTTCGACTGGACGGACAGCTGCTGCGGGGGCGGCGCCATCGTCCACAGCTGGTCCCAGGCGCCGCCGAGATCACCGACCGCGTTGCGGAATCCTGCGTCCGTCGGATAGGCGCGGATGACCACCTCGTTCGGGAAAGCGGCGGGGATCTCGACGCGCACCTGTTTGAACCAGTCCGTGGCGGCCTCGCTCAGATAGCCCGTGCATTCTCCCGAACATCCCTCCTCCCGGTGTCCGGAACTCCAGAACAGCGTGCTCTGCCGGTTGGAGAAATTCTGGTACGTCTGGTTCGTCGCAGTGTCGGCTTTCTCGTCCGAGGTGGGATATCCGAACGACCCGCCCTCCCAGCCGTAATCCCCCCACAGCTTCCCGATCTTCCCCCATACGGGGTGCGCGCCGTAGGCGGACGCCCAGTAGACGGAGCCGCCTTCGAACTCCTGACGGCGGCCGAATCCGTCGGGGTTCGCCAGCTCGTCCGACGTGGGGTACCCAAGCGGACCGGACTCCCAGTTCTTGTCCGCCCACTTCGCGCCGATGGCGCCCCCAACGGGATGGGCGCCCGTAGCGGGCTTCCAGTAGACGGTTCCCCCGGTGAATTCCTGCCTGCGGCCGACGCCGTCCGGGTTGACCAGCTCGGTCGTCTTCGGGCAGCCGAGAAATCCCCGGTCGTAGTTGTAGTCCTTGTACTTGGCGAGGATCGCTCCGCCGACGGGGATCCCGCAGAAGACGGGGTCGTCCGCCTGGGCGGACGGGGATGACCCCAGCAGGGCGGTCACAGCCAGGGATGTGGACGCGAGCATCGTCATGATGCGGCGAGCAGGCACGGAAATCCTTCCGGAAAGCAGTCGATTGTGCTGTTTTCTACGGGGGAAGAGGCCTCCCATCGAAGGTTCCTTCCCGGAAATAGACGGCGGAAACAGCAAGAACAAGACGGCGCGAGATTTCAGTTCTCGCTACAATGGAAGAAGAAAAACGACCGGGCGGTCGGCTTGTGCTTCATCGAGTTGTTCAGGAGCCGGGTGGCCATCAGCCTCGATCCTTCAGCGGCTTGTGCTCGGTGATCGGCTCGGCAGTTCGCCCGTAATGTCCCGATGCCGTTCGGGGTGGGCCGTCGCATGACGCTGCGGGGACGCCGGGTTCCACGAGCCCGGGGCTGCTCTCCTTCCTGGTCGTCGGTGCGGTGACCAGCCGTCAAGTGGCGGCCGGGATCTCGGTCAATCGCCGCTAGGCGAGGACGAACACTTCGGCCCAGGGCTAGGTGCGGTCGATCCGCAGCCAGCGGCGGCGGGCATGGGCCGCGAGACGGGCGGGCAGATGGTAGAGCCGGTAGCGCATCGTGTCCGGCTCGGCCCGTTCCAGGTCGGGCCGGTCGTGCAGGGCCAGCAGCCGGACCAGCAGTCCAGGTCGTGGCCGAGGTTCGCGGCGAGCATCCAACCGCGATTGACCTCCCAGGACTTGCTCGGAAGGTTCCGAAGCCCCATCGCCTTGTCCGCTCGCACCCCGTCCTCCACCACGGCGTGTTCGCGGGCGACGGCGTCGAGCCACTGGGGCTGGTGCGAGCCCGGGATGCCCCACATGTGACGGATGTTCGTGGCGATCACCGAGTACTTCCAGCCCGTCTTCAGCTCGAACGTGGTGAGCTTCTTCCTGTGTCGGCCGGCGGGCCTGACCCGGCGGACCAGCAGCCGCATGCCCTCAGGCCAGCCGGGTCGGGTGTTCACGCCGGTCAACTCCGCGATTCCGTAGCCGTCCTGGATGTCGCCGTCCTGGCAAAGGGAAGCCTCCCACGCCCTGGCGGGGAGCTTGGCGATCGCCTTCTCGTCGTCCTCGGTGATCGTCCAGCCGACCAGGTAGCGCACGGTGCGGCCGGCGGTGTTCAGCGCCTCCAAATGCTCCAGCAGGTCGTGCGTCGCGCCCGCTCCGTCGATCCGCACGAGGATCTTCGCCTGGGAGGTAAGCCCCCCGGGGACGCCCCGGGGAGACACCCGGGGAGTTGTTCCAGCTCGCCGGGCCTGCGGCGCGCTCTGACGGCGGCTCACAGCGGGCCTGGACGGCCGTGGGAAGCGCTACCCGCTGCGGGTCTGCCGCACACCGTCGACGGCCGTCCTGGCGCCGCCTCAGGCCTCGCAGATGCCGAGCGTGGAGACCGTCGGCCCGGCTCCGGGCGCAGCCAGGCCGGCGGGGTGGGTGGCGTGGGTGGGGTGCGGTCGGTGGCGAGGTACTGGGGAATAAGGCGGCCAGGCCCTCCACGGTCTGCTGGCGGGGTGGGTCTGGCCGCTCGGGAGGCTCAGCGGTGGCAGTGGGTGCAGGCTTGGGTTCCGGCGAAGGCGCGGTCGGCGGCGGGCACGTCGCGGCCGGTCGTGGGGGCGGCTGCGTCGAGGCTGTGGCTCAGCGGGCGCCTGCCGACGGTGGACGGCTGGTAGGCCCGGCCGGTCGTGATGAACTCGTCGACCCGGGCAACGTACCTGCCGGGCTCGCGCACGTAGATGCTGCTGGCCTTGGTCTCGGCTTCCCACTGCTCGACAGCTGCGGACCAGCGCTTCTCAGCTTCCTCTGCCGTGGTGAAGAACTCCTTGCCGATGCGTTCCCAGCTGGTGCCGCGCACCCGCTCGGCGATGACCGCCAGCTTGATCACGTCCTCGTAGGAGCGCTGGATCACGCAGGCGCGGGCGATGTAGTCGCCGGCCACCGCGACGTCGTCGCCGAGCAGCAGCGCCATCCCCTCCAGCTGGGAAGCCCTGCTGGCGATGCTGCTGCCGAGCTGGATGCGGGCCCGGTCGGAGGGGCTGAATGCGTCGGCGGGCAGCCCGCTGACGTCCACGGATGCCTGTTCGCTGGTCTGTTGTGTCGTCACCCTCTGTTCAACGAGCCGACGGGCGCGGCGGTAGCGTGCGGGTGGTGAGCGGCACTTCGTCTTCTTCTGCGAGGGCTCGGCGTGGGCTTGGTCCTGGTGCGGGGCGGGTGCTGGCCGCCGTAGGCGGGCGGGCGCCGCGTTCCCCGTTGCCGTGGTCCGAGGAGGGGGTCGACGCTGGGCTCCAAAAGGTGCTGGTGGCCCATCAGCGGCTGGTGGCCGAGCGGTGGGCGGAGGCGTTCGAGGACCTGGACGAGGGTGTCCTCGGTGACGCCGCGCAGGAAGCCCGGCAGGAAGGGCGGGATCCGGTTCGGGCCGTCGATGTCCTGGTGCGGGGTCTGATCCAGCAGTTGGAGGACTGGAGGCGGACCGGTGCCGCCTTGGAGGAAGCACTGGCCGCGGCGGCGCTGGGCAGGCCGCTGCCGGTGTGGGCGGCCGAGGCTCTGGCCGTCGAGCAGGGACGGTTGTGGGGGGCTCGGCAGGCGCTGCTGGAGGCCGTCGCCCGGCACCACCACGGCGGCCCCGCGTCTTGGTGAGGGCCGGTCAGCGGCCGGAGGCCGGCTTGTTGGCCTGGTGGGCGCGCAGGACGGCGTCCAGCGCCAGGTCCGTGCTGGGGTGGGTCTTGGGGCGGGAGAAGTTGTCGCTGAGGAGCTTGGCGGTGCCGCGCGGCTGGTAGAGGAGGGCGATCCAGCCGGCCTGGCCCCACGGCCCGTCGGGCAGGGGTGCGGTCCATCCGATCGGCGTGCTGTGGTGGCGCAGTTGGAGGACGCCTTGGGCGTCGGGGGTGTGCCAGGAGCCGAGTTCCCAGCAGGGGCCGAAGGTGATCTCCAGGTCGTGGAGGAAGTCGGGGAAGTCGAAGCGGGTCTCGGGGTCGGTGCAGGCCGTACGGCGGGCTCGCTCGGCGGCCTCGGCCGCAGAGCGCCAGATCGGCTCCTTCTCGGTCTCCGGGCCGGTGGCGGCGGCCGCTTCGGTGGCGAGAGCGGTCGGAGGGGCGGCCGGGGTTTCGCCCCGCGAGGCAAAACGGTCGTCCTCGACGACGGCCTGGTCGTCGCCTTGGGCGCCGCCCTCGTTCCAGCGGTCGATCCGTTCGCAGGAGCGGGCGACGACGCGCTCGTGCTGGGTCAGGTCGGGCCAGCGGGCCTTGTCCCGGATGTCCTGTGCGGCCATGTAGGCGCGGGTGCCGTAGGCGGGCAGCACGTGGGCCAGCTCCGCGAAGGCCTCGGCTGGGTCGCCGTCGGCGGTCTTCTCCAGGAAGCGGGTCAGCCGGCGGTGCAGCGCGTCGGCGATGCCGAGGAGGTGGTGGCCGTCCTCGCCCCAGCGGGCGAGGACAGCGTCGACCGGGACGGCGGCTACGGGCGCAGCGGGGGTGCCGGGTGCAGCAGTGGGGCCGGGTGCAGCGTCCGGGCCGGGCTGCGGTGCAGAGGGTGCAACGACTCGGGCTGCTGCGGCTTCGCGGATCTTGGCCTTGACGCGGTCGACCTTGCTGCGGCACGAGCGGGAGCAGTACTGCTTCGGGCGACTTTGACCGCCCAGCGCCGGGGCGAGATGCGCTGTCAAGGTCCGACCGTCAGGCCAGCGGACCCTCCAGCGATTGGATGCCAGGCCGCGCAGTTCGGCCACCAACTCGCAACCGCCCTGTCGCACCGACCAGCAGGCGGGGGGTGGGTCCCGGCTAATGCTTCGCCCCACTCCGCACTAAGTGGCACGCGCCAGCTACTCTCTGCCATCATGCAGAAGATCACACAGCTCGCCGCATCCATATCCGTCATCGGCCTGGCTTTCCTGTCGGCAGGATGTTCATCCGCCCAGCCCGAGGCCACCCAGCCTGAGGCCACCCGGCCTGCTCCGTCGATGTCCGCACCGGTTTCATCGTCACCCTCCGCAGCAGCCACGCCGGTGGTGGCGGACCGGGTTCAGTCCGCCTTCGCTGGGGCCGCCGCTTTCGCGTCCATCACCCACCGCGGCCGCCAGCCGTCCGCGGAGACCTGCGCCGCAGAGTGGAACGAACTGTCGCCGTCGAAGCAGGCAAGCCTGGACCGGGCCGGCTTCGACGCGGGCTGCTACGGGGACTCCAAGCCGGAGACCATCACCTTCGGCGCCGGCAGCACCCCCAGCCCCAACACCACTCCCTGACCTCCGTGCCCGGCGCACCGGTCGCAACAGCAGGCGGGCACAGGTCGGCCACACTGCCTCCCCACCCGCCAGTCAAGATCAAGTGACAGAAACCCCGCGCCCGGCACCGGGGCGGGAAGCGCTATCGGGACCCGGCGTCAGGACAGCGAACCGGCCAGCAGTTGGGCGGCCAGGTCGTGCAGTTCGGTCACCAGATCCTTCGTCAGCCCTCCGCACTGTTCCTGTTGGTCGTCCGCGCGATACAGCCATCCGCGGACCGGCCACAGCGACGAGCCAGGGTCGTCGGCGGGGCACAGCTCACAGCCGATCCGCTCGGCCACCACCAACGGATCTAGGCGGCCTTCCAGCAGGTCCAGGAGGCAGTACCGTGCCAGCGCCCGGTTTCGGCCCTCAATGGTGGTGGGCAGCCGCAGCGCCGGCCAGAGTTCCTGCTCCACCTCGGCCAGCAGCCGGCGCGCCTCCAGAACCTCCCCATCGGACAGCACACCGAGCTCCCACAGGCTCTTGGAGTCCGCCCCGCCGGCCAGTGCCGCCCAGGCAGCCTCCACCGCCGCAACGACCGACTCCGGATGACCGACGATGCGTCGCTCCAGCAGCACCCGGCGCAGCGGTTCCAGTGCCTCGTCCAGCTCCATGGCGCGAGCGTAACCGCCCACTCCAGCCCGGAGCGACGGGTTTTGATCCGGCGGAAGCCAGCACACTCCGCCAGCACGGCATCGCCGTACGCCCGTACAGCAAGCTCCACCGCTTTCCCCGCCATCAGCCAAGATCAGGTGGCGGGAACCCCCGGTGGTCAAGATCGCCTGCCAGAGGACACGAAGGTCGGCGGCCGGTTGTCCCAGCCTTGTCCCAGGTCCGGACGCAAAACAGCGTGACCTGGGGTTTTCGGGTGGGACCGTCCTAGCGAATCGGGCGTGCTGGGACAGGGGCGTCTCAGCCTTGTCCCAGGCCGCCGGCGGGGCGACGGCGCCCGCCGGTGATGGCCCGGGTTGTGCGTCTCGGGTCCGGCGGGCACCGGCAGCAGCGTAGCGGTCGCGGCTCGCCGGCCCGGCTCTACGGCGCGGGGTGCGGCGGGTCTTCGGGGACGACGGCTGCGATCCGTACGGTCGGCGGCCAGGGCGGGGCGGGGGCGTAGGCGAACACCACGGGGGTGCCGTGCCGTCGGCCGCACGGGTGTGCGATCTACGATGGGCCGGTGTCCGACACCGATTTCCCCGCTGACCTGCTCGAACTCCAGCGCCGCTGGTACGCCGCCGAGCTGTACTCCCACTCGCACTGGGCCGGCGCGGGGAACCGGCACAAGGCCGCGATGAAGCTCAAGCAGGCCGCCCGCCCGGACACCACGCAGGAACCGGCGGCCTGACCGCCGGTCGGCCCTCCTGCGCATGCGCCTGCTCCCAGGCGGATGACGGTGAAGGGGGTCGCGCGAGCACGTCGGGAGGCATCAGTGGCAGATGACGTCGGGACCGAAGGGCCGGACGAGGCGCACCGCCGGCCGCCCGGGGTGGACGACGCGACGGTCCAGGCCCTGGGGATGCTGACGAAGGCGCTGGAGTGCACCGAGCGGGCCCGCGGCCACCTGTACGCGGTGCACCACATGACCGGCGGCGCCGACCGGATGCTCGCCGAGGCGGTGCGGATGCTGCGCCAGGCCGGGCACGAGGAGCAGGCCGGCCTGGTCGAGCGGGAGCTCCTCGGGCGGGACGTCGTCCCGGGGATGTGGACCTACCAGCTGATCGAGGCGTACAACCGCGCCTACTACCGGGTGTTCACCGCCGTCGGGGAACAGGTCCGCCAGGACCTCGCCGCCGGCCGTCGTCACCTGGCGGAGGCCGAAATGCAGCAGGCCGCGCGCTCTCGCCGCCGCAGGCACACCGCTCCGTAGACCAGTGCCTTCGTTGTGGGATTCCTTGGATTTCGTCCGGTTAATTTCGCTCGGTCGGTCATAGAAAAAGTCCCGGCCGCCTTTTCGACGGCGCGGGACTGAGGTTTATCGGCGACACGGAGCTGTCCCAGGCCTGTCAGCGGTACATCGGCTGTGGGCCACGGCCCCGATTCCACGGCCGACCGGTGCACCCGGTCGCTGCGCACAGCCGGGCGGTGCCGGTCTCGTCGGCGAACAGCAGCCGGTCTTCGTCCGGGCGCCCCGCGTTGCCGCACCCCCCACGGCCCCTCGCCGAGCCGTAGGACGACGGCCAGGTGCAGCAAGGCGCTGCGGCCGCCGATGGCGGGCGCGTACACGCGCTGGCCGTCGACCAGGTACAGGGAACTCACACGACCTCCTGGATCGACGGCGTCCGTCTGCCGGGCGCTGCGGCAGTGTGACTGAGCGCTCCAGTTGGCGAGTCTGAGTGTTGTGGTTGGCGGACGTGGCGCAGGGCCCGAGGACCCAGTTCTCCGAGGCGGTGCCCGCCGGCAACTGGCGGAAATAACAAGGCGGGGCGGTCCGCGCCAGCTACAGTACTGATGTGGCCGTCGTAGCGATCTCTCGCCGATTTACCGGCCCCCTGGCCCCCGAAGGGTGCCGCAGGGGTCGGACTTCGCCACGTCTCCAGAGCTGAGTCGGCTGACCCCACTGTGCGGTCGAGCCCAGGGGCTGGGGGGTGTCCGAAACCCCGTCACAGCTCTTGGCCAGGAGGCCGCCATGCCCGCCCACCTTTCCGCTGACCAACTCGCCCGCGACCTGTCCGTCCGGGACCTCACCGACCCTGCCGCTGGCCCGCACGCTCTCCAGCTCATCCTCAACCGCGCCGTCGAGGCGCTGGCGAACAGCTGGGGCTGCGAGGTCCGCTGGTGCCGCGGCGAGCGCACGGTCACCGTCGAGGACAACTACGACAACCTCGGCTACCGCGCCGATGACATCACCCGCGACGCGCGCTACACGCGGTACCTCGACGACCGGACCATGCTGCGCAGCCACTCCAGCGCCCTGATCCCGGCCGCGCTGCGCGCGCTGGCCACGGACCCGGCCGACGACGTGCTCCTGGTCTGCCCCGGACTGGTCTACCGCCGCGACAGCATCGACCGCCTGCACACCGGCACTCCCCACCAGCTCGACCTGTGGCGCATCACCCGCCGCCCGGCGCCCATGACCACCGCCGACCTGGACGACATGGTCACCACTCTCGTGGCGGGCATCCTCCCCGGGGCCAGGCACCGCCACGAAGACCGTCTCCATCCCTACACCCTCTCCGGCCGCCAGGTGGACGTGGACCGCGACGGCGAATGGATCGAGGTGGCCGAGTGCGGGCTGGCGCACCCGCAGGTGCTGGAGCGGGCCGGCCTCGACGCCTCGTGGAGTGGCCTCGCGCTCGGCATGGGACTCGACCGCATGCTGATGCTGCTCAAGGGCGTCCCGGACATCCGCATCCTGCGCTCGGCCGAGTCGTCCGTGGCCACCCAGATGGCCGACCTGGCCCCTTACCGAGCTGTGTCCACCATGCCCGGTATCCGCCGGGACCTGTCCGTCGCCGTCGACCGGGACGATCTGGCCGAAGACCTCGGCGACCGGGTCCGCGACGCCCTCGGCCCCGACGCCGACTGTGTGGAAACCGTCGAGATCCTCAGCCAGACGCCGTACGCGGAACTCCCGCCGCAGGCCATGGAACGGCTCGGAGCCCGCCCGGACCAGAAGAACGTCCTCCTCAAGGTGATCCTGCGGCACCTGGACCGCACCCTCACCGACCACGAAGCCAACCTACTGCGCGACCGCATCTACGCCGCCGTCCACCAGGGCAGCGCCCACCAGTGGGCGACGGTCAGCTGATGTGAGCCGAGGCCGGCGCCTCCTTGGAAAGGGCGCCGGCCTCTCGGCCATGCTTCGAGGGCCCCGCCACCGCAAGCACTCAATCGCTAACTGAAGCACTCAGTCACAGGCAGACGGACGCTGGGGTCCTGCGGCGAGCCTTACAACTCGACGTCCATCCACGCGATGTCGTTCAGCTCCACATCGAGGCCGCGGGCGCGGTGGCCGTTGTCCTTGAAGTAGTGCTCGCGCAGGCCTTCGGCGAGGATGCGCTCCTGCTCGTCCTGGCTGGCTCCGGCATCGCGGGCCGCGTACAGCCGCTGGGCCACCGGGCCGGGCATCTTCTGCGTGATCACCCGCTCGCGCGGGTCGTCGGTGGAGCCGCCAGCCGCGCTGTAGCCGAAGGTCGCCTGGATGTGGAGCATGAAGCCGTTCTTCTCGGCGTCGCGGCGCACCCGCTGCTTCACCCGCGGCTGCCAGCTGGCACGGACCTTCTGCTCGATGGCCTTCGCGGCGGCCGGCTTCGGGGTGCCCTGGCCCTTGAGCCAGCGCTGCACGGTGCGCTGGGAGACGCCGAGGTCCTGGGCGAGCTTCTTCGTGGAGCCCTTGGCGCCCTTGAGCAGGAACCGCATCCGGGCGGGGACGGACTGCGGGATCGGCTTGGTGCGCTCGGCCCGCTCCAGGCCCTCGTCGATCTCCCGGCTCACACTGCTCTCCTTCCCGGCCGACGAGAGCGGCGGCCACTGCTGGTGGTCATCGGTGGGCGGCCCGCCGGACGGGTGCCGACGGGCCGAAGGGTGACTACTCGTCGGCGGAGACGACGCCGCCGGTCTTGATGTGCCGGGCCGGGTTCGTGTCGTCGGCGATGAGCTCGGCGATCTCGGCCAGCGGCCGGGAGCCCTCGAACTTCACCATCCCCGGCGACACTCCCAGGCGTAGGGCGGTGGTGAGGGTGCCGTCGGGCTTGGTGAGGATGTCGAGGGCGCCGGGGCCGGGGGCGGCGAAGACGGCGCAGTCGGAGAGGACGGCGAAGGCGTGGAGGCCGGTGTCGGTGGCCATCTTGCGGAGTTTGCGGTGGAGGTTGACGGTGGCGGTGTCGATGACCAGGGCGCGCATCAGCGGGTCCCAGGTCGGGCGTTCCAGGGCGGCCCAGCGCTCGCCGGGCTTGTAGCCGTGGCCGCGGGGGCGTTCGCGCATCTTGCCGATGGTTCCCTTGGCGGTCTGCTTGATCGCGGTGAGGACCGCGAGCTCGGCCGGGTCGCCGGTGGTCTTGAGGCCTGCCATGGCGTCCAGGAAGGCGACCGGGTCGGTGTCGGCGAGGTGCTGCGGGACGCCGAGGGCGGCCATCGTGTCCAGGTAGGCCTGGCGCAGGTGCTTGTGCCACGGGTCGAGGTACGGGCCGTGCTCGTGCCGCAGGTACGCCTCGGTCGGTCGCACGGTGGCGCCGAGCTCCTGGGCGTAGGCCAGCTTCACTGTGGAGTACCAGGCAGGTCCCGTCGGCCGGGAGCCGTCCGCGGTGAACGGCGACGGGAGCAGCGGGTCGGTCTCGAGGTGGGAGAGGTCGGCCCACCAGGAGCCGGGGATCCGCTTGTCGAAGACGGGGTTCAACTCGTGCACCGGCGGGCCCAACGGCAGGGTGAGGCGGCCGGCGGCCGCGAGGAAGGCCATGTTGACGTCCAGGCCGACGCCGTACAGCGCCGTGCGCTTCTCGTCGTCGGTGAGCTCGCGGAACCAGTCCCACGCCTCCGTCACCAATTCCTGTCCTGGGCCACGGTCCTGGGCGAGCGGATGCACGTCCAGGACCTCCGGCGGTGCCGGGTCGAACCCGTCCTTCGGGCGGGAGCCCTCCACCGGGCCGGACGTCCAGCCCGTGTCGGTGCGCACCGCCCGGGTGGGCGGGCGCAGCGCGGTGACGAGTTCGAGGCCGGAGACGGCGGTGGAGCCGCGCGGGGTGAGGACGCGCTTCGCGTAGGTGCCGAGCAGGCGGGCCAGGCCGGAGGTGTCCAGGCCGTCGGGGATCTGCCAGCCGCCCGAGGTGAGGGCGCCCCAGGCGGGGATGCACAGCTGCACGCAGACCCGCTTGCCGTCCTCGGGGGTGCGGTAGACCCGGGCCCACGGCCCGAGGCCGCGCTGGGTGAGCTGCCAGCCGGCCTTCTCGATCTGCTTGACGGCCTTGTGGGTCTTCGGCAGCTGCCCGAGGCGCTGGACGAACTCCTTCTTCTCGTCGCGGCCCATCGGCGGCAGGCCGAGCTCGGCGAGGGCGGCGTCGGTGAGGACGACCAGGGCGTCGCCGTCCTTGCCGTGCCGGTGCAGCCTCGGCGAGCCGAGCTTCACCTCCAGTGCCCACTCCACGACATCGGCGAGCGTGCGCCCGGACGGCGCGGTCGGCGCCACGGTGCCGTCGGCCAGGTAGGCCACCAGGGACCGGCCGGACGGGGCGACGTCCAGCACCGCGAGCGGGCCGGCCGGGAAGCGCGCGGCCGCGGCGGCCTCCCAGTCCGCCGAGCCCTCGGCCGCGGCCGGCTTCTTCGCCGGGGCCTTCCGGGCCCGCGAGGACGCCGCCGGACGCGACGACGACGCGCGGTGCGGCGCAGTGACCGGAGCGACCGAGGCTGCCTGCTCCGGCGCCGCCACGGCGGCCGGGCCGACGGGGGCGACGGGGGCGGGCTGCTGCTGGACGGCCGGGACGGCGGCGACCGGGCGGCAGAACCCGCCCAGGTGCATGGGCATCCCCTGGGCGCGGTAGACCGACGGCTGCCCGCACTGCACACACGGCGCGGGCGCGGCCATCAGCAGCGAGCCGTCCGGGTTCTGGTCCAGCATCACCACCTGCGCCGTCGGCATGGCCGGGGCGCTCTGCTCCGGCGTCGGCGCGGCCACGAACGCCTCCGGCACCGTGTCCAGGGCAGCCGGGACGTCGGTCTGCCGCACCGTCTCGGCCGGGGCCGGCGCGGGTGCGGCGCCGCCGTCGGCGCGCACGAGGCCGGCAACCTGCGCGCGGCGCAGCCACTCGGCAGGTTCCACGGTGCCGTGCTGGAGCGCCAGCGTCGCGAGGAACCGGATGTACACCTCGCGCTTGGGCGGGCGGGGCTCCGTCGTCCCGGCCTCCCACCGCACGATCGTCTCCCTGCGGGTCTTCAGCGCCGCGGCCAGTTCCTCCTGGGTGTAGTCGCCGGCCTTGCGCAGCCGCTCCCGCTCGGCCGGGACCGGCAGGTCGTCCACCGGGCGCGGGCGGGCCAGCAGCGCGTCGATCGACGCGAACAGGTCGTCAGTCACAACCTCACCTCCACATCACACACTCTAGCGCGAAAGTCACTTCTGGATCGCACATTTCAGCGCACATTCACTGGGTTGAGGCAGCGCGGAGACATCCGTGGACGGGAACGGTGTCCTTTGACGCGAGACCTTGACCGTTCGTCAAATGATCTTGGCGGCTGGCTGGTTTCTGTCACTTGATCTCGACCGGTGGCGGCGGAAGCAATCGATGGATGTCGTCGCGGTCAGCGAGCGCCGTCCCGCTTCCGTAATGAGCCCATTGGCCTGGTTGGATCTCCGCATGACGGATTGGTCGCAACTCAGCCATGCCTACGGTGCCGCCGAGGACATACCGGCCCTGCTGGACCGGATCGCAGCAGAGCCGAACGCCGAGCTCTGGAACGACCTGTGGTCGGCCTTGTGTCACCAAGGCAGCGTCTACTCGGCCAGCTTCGCGGCACTGCCTTGGCTGGCCGACACGGCCGGGAGCGGGAATCGGGAACAGGCGGTCAATGCCCTGGTCCTGGCGGGCGCGATCGTGGCCCGCGCCAGTCAGCGGCACGGGACCGGCGACGTCCGATCAGAGCATGCGGCGGAGATCGCGACACTGCTGAGGAGTGTGGATCAGTACCGTCGGGCCGCTTCGGACCGCACGGAGTACATCCACCTCATGGAAGCCATGCTGGGCTTCGAAGGTGTCGTGGGCTGGAGTGAAAACCTCGCCTGGGGGCTCGGGAGCGAGGAGTACGACGTCTCATGCCCAGGCTGCGAGGCGAGCTTGTTCATCGCCTTCGGCGAACGCGGCTTCTTCTCCACCAGCGACGACTATGCGGTCGCGGACGGCGACATCGAGACGAGAGCCCTGCGCCCCGCAGCTCCCACAGACCTGGACGGCATCGGCCGACGACTCCATGACCTCGCACTCGCCGAGGGGCAGCGCGAGGTCGCATACGCGCTGACTCACGTCTTCGGCCATGCGACCTGTCCCGACTGCGCGACCGACTTCTCGATCGCCGACCAAGTCAGCGCCGATTGGTGAGCAATCCCGCGCCGGCAGTCGAGATCGTTTGGCAAACGGTCAAGATCACCTGTCACAGGACAAACGGCTTGCCACCAGGGCCCGAAGCGGGAAGTAGGAACGTGCCGTCATGACTTGCGGCTCTTCGCCAGGCTGGGGTCATGGCTTCCGGGATCTTCCGTGTGTCCCCTCTCGCCGGGGAGACGACCTTCTCGCTTCTTGGCCGGGTCGCCCCCCGCTACGGCCTGGACGACGCCGCTGTGCTGACGCACTGGCAGCGGCGCGGCCACCGTCCGCGGCACGAGAGCGGTGCGCAGCGGGCGGACGCCGAGATGCTGCTGGACGGGGCAGGGCGGCGGATACTGGCCGGGCCGTGCGGGGTCGGCGAGGAGGTACTGGGGCGGGCGTTGCCGGCGTGGGGGCTGGCCGACGAAAAGCTGACCGCACGGGCGGGCGGGAACGGGGCGCAGGCGGCATGGCGGGTGGGCGGTGCGGTGGTGGGGCCGGTGGCGTTCGGGTGTCGGTCGTGCGCGGCGCGGGATCCGCCGCGCCGCCGCCGGCCACGCCACCCGCACCGAACAAGCCCTCCTCACCCGCGCCCAACCCGCCCGCATCCCCCACCCCACCGGTGCTGGCGACGACACGGCGCCCCCGGGACAGCCGGCACGGGGAGACCGCACGGGCACACCACAGCGGCGGGCCGCGGCCGGACGAACCACGCACCGCCTCGACACCGAGAGCAGCCCGCACGGGCGTGGCGGGGACACGGACGGCTGGGAGGACACCGAGAGCCTGGATGGCCTGGACACCGAACCCGACACCGGCGCCCGACGACCACGACCACGGCGACGGCGACGGCGACGGCGACGGCGACGGCGACGGCGACGGCTGGAACGACGACCGCTCCCCCACCCCGCCCTACACCGGCCTCGGCCTGTGGAACGCACACCAGGAAGCCGAACGATGGTGAACACCCACCACCACACCCCCAGGCCAGGCGGCAACCGACGACGCTCCCTCCCCCGGACCGAACCGGCGGCAGCGGCCCCGGCATGCCGAAGGCGGGCGCAGCAGGGCCGTGCCGAGGTGCTGCGCGGCTGTACCGGGGCCTTGCGGCGCTGCCAGTCCCGGCTTCATGGGGTCGCCGGGTACCCGGCGACCGGTCAGGGCCCGCACAGGGCGTACCGGCCCGCTGGTACCGCGGGAAAGGAGCGCAGGCGGTGAACAGTGCCAGCACGAACGTCCCGGCGACCACGGACGCCGCAGTGGGGCCAGCGCCGTACGCGGTCGACACCTGGCACGGCTTCCAGACCTTCGCCACCACCCCCGCCCCCACACCACCCAGGCCCGGAGACCCGGAACGCAGCATCGAGGAGCGCCTGGCCTACCACTCCGCGTTCGTCACCGTCCGCACCCCCGCCATCGACACCCTCGCCCTCAGCGTGCGCCGCCTGATGCTGCTCGGACGCCACCAGCGCACCACCGCCCGCCCCAGCCTGATCCTCACCGGGCCCGCCGCCACCGGGAAGACCACCGCCCTGCTCGAAGTCGGCCGCACCTGCCACCTCGCCCACAGGCGACACCCCGCCTCGCTCGGGAACGGGCAGCCGGCCGTGCCCGTCGCCTACGTCCTCGTCCCCCCAGGAGCGAGCGCCAAGACCCTCACCGCGGGCTTCGCCCGCTACCTCGGCATCCCCGTCACCGCGCGCACCACCCAGGCCCAGCTCATGCAAGCCGTCTGCCACACCTACAACACCGCCGGCGTGCGCTTGGTCCTGATCGACGAGATCCACCGCCTCAACCCCCGCACCACCACCGGCGCCGAAGCCGCCGACCTGTTGAAAGACCTCACCGAACAGATCGGCGCGACCTTCGTCTACGCCGGCATCGACGTCACCGCCACGGCCCTGTTCAGCGGGGTCCGCGGAGCCCAACTCGCCGCCCGCGCCAGCCTCGTCGAAACCGGCGCCCTACCCGCCCGCCTCGGCGCCCGACGCCCCTTCACCGACCTCGTCACCGACATGGAAACAGCCCTCGACCTCCGGCGGCACCGGCCCGGCACCCTGTCCCGCCACGCCCCCTACCTCCACCAACGCACCGCCGGGCGTATCGGCAGCCTCGCCCGCCTCATCCGCGAAGCCGCCCTCACCGCGATCCTCGACGGCACCGAACGCATCACCAAAACCACCCTCGACGCGGTGCGCTTGGACCACCTCGCCGAAACCCACCCCATACCCCGCCCCCGCGGACGGACCCGATGAAGGCGGAGACACCAGCCACCGAGACCGGCTGAGAACCCCTCAGAAACAGCGAGAACGCGGCCCGGCGCCATCGCCCCCGTACCCGAGATGAGCCGAGAACACCCGGAGATCAATGAGAACAGCCCACCAGCGGGCCCCCGGACAGCCCCCACGACACCCCACCTGACCAGGCAAAACAGCCCTGATCAGCCAAAACGTGGAAGCAGCCTTCAGAAGCCGTTGTCGTACCGATCTTGGTGGACACGGGTTCGACGGAAGGAACTCGGTCGGGCGATCTTGCCGCCCGCGGGGCATGAAGACAGGGCCTCTGGTGCAGCTCGGGGTTGTCGAGACCTTGAGCACGCCAGGAGGCCCTGTTGTCGCTGTTGTATGCCCTCGCGCCGGCCGGCTCCAACTCCGCGGCCCGTACGTGTGATTGCCTCGCTCACCGGTTCGGGAACGCCGGAGACCGGCCGTACGGGCGTCCGAGGTACCCGTCAGACATGAGCGACGCGGAGTGGGCGGTCGTGCGTGACGCGATGCCCGTCCCGGCCTGGATGGAAGGCCGGGGCGGGCAGCCGGAGGGCTACTGCCACCGTCAGATGGTTGACGCAGTGCGCTACTTGGTCGCGGGCGGTATCGCGTGGAGGGCGGTGCCCGCGGACTTCCCCGCGTGGGACCGCGTCTATGCCTTCTTCCGGCGCTGGCGGGACTGCGGCCACCGGCGATGCGAAGCACTTGTTCAATCTTCTGCTTGCGTGCTTCGCCCGCCTGCGGTGGCAGCCCGATGCTTCGGGCGGCCTTGGTCTCGTTGATGGATTCCTGTACGACCATGCCAGCGCAGCGAGCGAGGCGCTGGTTGAGGGAGATGCTGGGGTCGAGCAGGTAATGGGTGAGCGTGGCGCCTTCGAGGACAACACGGGCCAGGGTGAGCGGGGACCAGATCGGTGGGGGCTGCATGGTGAGGTCGTGCTCGAGGGCACGGATGTGGTCGATGGCATGCTCCCAGGTCACGCCGCCGCCGTCGAGGATCAGTCCGTGCATGTTCTGACGGCAGCGCGGGCACGGCCGTCCTTCGGGGTCACAGAACGTAGGACTCCATGATCGCGTAGGGCCGTGCCCGTTGCTGCCCGCCCCAACCCTCCAGCGCCCATCGCCAGTCGGTCCTATTCCGGGGGCGTCGTATTCTCGGTCGGCGACCCGCCCCTTGGGTCAGCCTGCGGTCGGGCTCGCTCTGATTGCGGTGAACGTCTCGGGCCCGGGTGGTCTCTCCGGTTAGTCGGCGCCAACAGCGGGCAGGAGCAGGAGCTTCCCGCGGGCGCGCCCGGTCAGGCTGATCTCAAGGGCCTTGCGCCAGTCCGCGAGGGGGAAGGTTCCGGCGACCGGCACGGTGAACCTGCCTTCGGCGGCCAGTTGGGCGAACTCGGGGAAGACGCCGAAGAGTTCGTCGTCGGTCCGCTTCGCGGGGTCTTCGTGAAAGGTGTCGCGTACCCCGATCTCCGGTGCTGCGGCCAGGTCGGAGCAGGTCAGCACACGCTTGGGGTCGCCGCCGACGATCTCGACGAGTTCGGGCAGGGCGCCGCCCGGCGGCGCGGTGTCGAAGACGAGCTCGACCTGGCCGACGCCGAGGGCCTTGACCCGCTCGGCCAGGCCTTCGCCGTAGCCGACCACCGTGGCTCCCAGGTCGCGCAACTGCTCGGCGTAGGTCTCCCCGGCCGTGCAGATCACCCGCGCCCCGCGGACGAGGGCGATCTGCACGGCTGCGTAGCCGATGGTGGTTCCGGCACCGTTGACCAGGATCGTGCGGTCCGCGGCCAGGCCGAGTCGCGCGAGGTGCCAGGATGCGGTGCTCAGCGCCATCGGGAGTGCGGCGGCCCGGGTGAGGTCCAGGCCCTCGGGCACGGCGAACCAGTGGTCCAGCACGGCGCGGTCCGCCGCGCCGGCGCTCGGCTGGCCGGCGAAGTCGGCGGTGCCGAACACGCGGTCGCCGACGGCCACGTCCGTGACGCCCGCGCCGACGGCCTCGACGGTGCCCGAGACGTCGCAGCCGATGCCGCGCGGCAGGCTCCCGGGGAAGAGACCGCGGCACAGCGCCCAGTCGGCTGGGGCCAGTCCGCACGCGCGAACGGCGACACGGATGCGACCGGGTCCGGGTTCGGGCACGGGGACGGTCTCCAGGCGCAGGACGTCGGCGGGCTCGCCGTTCTCGTGGAAGCGCACCGTGCGCATGGTGCCCGGCGCGGAAGCGGGTTCGGCCATGAGGTCTCCTCCAGGGTTAATCGGAACGCGTTCCATTTATCTCGGGCATAGAATACCCCCAGGACCGACTCAAATGGAACGTGATCCGCTTAGACATGGCCAGCGAACCATCACCCGCAGCCCACCAGCAGTTGCGCGCCGACGCCGCGCGCAACCGCGAGACCGTGCTCGCGGCGGCCACCCGCGCCTTCGCCACCTCCGACACCGAGCCCTCGATGCGCGCGATCGCCCGACAGGCGGGCGTTGGCGTCGCCACCCTCTTCCGCCACTTCCCGACCCGGGAAGCGCTCGTCGACGCCGTCTATCAGGACCAGGTCGTTCGACTGACGGCCGGGGCAAGCGAGTTGCTCGCCAGCCACCCGCCCGCGCAGGCGCTGCGCCTGTGGATGGACCTGTTCGCGGAATGGCAGGCCACCAAGCACGGCATGACCGACACCCTGCTCTCCATGATCGATTCCGGCGAAATCTCCCTCGCTCACACTCGACAGGAGCTCCTGTCGGCCATCACCACGATCCTCGACGCCGGCGCCACCGCTGGGGACATCCGCGCCGATGCTCGCGCCGACGACGTCTCCGCCAGCATCCTCGGTATGCTCGCCGTCGCCGCCAAGTCCGGAGAACCCGCGCAGGCCCGACGCCTGCTCGACCTGCTCATGGACGGCCTCAGACCGCGCTGAGTTGGCGCCAGGCGCCCCACCGCCCACCGCCTCAAGTGATCCATTTGCCGGTCGGTCTTGTCGGGGACGCTGTCGAGCGGATTGTCGGAGGCGGCCAGGAGGCAGCCCTGACCGCGATGTTCAGCTGGCGCCGTCACCGCGTGGGCGAGCGAGCGTTGCTGGCGGCAAGCGTAGGGACCCCGACCACGCCGCCCCGCCTGGCACTCAGCTTCGTAGGCATCCGGCCAGTTCTTTCGGGCGCTACAGGGCCTTCATCACCGGGACGCCGTCGACGCACACCGTGACGTCCTTCGGTGCTCGGCGCAGGATCTGCAGGACGTCGGGGGGCATCGCTCCGGGCCAGGTGACGGAGACGGCTTGCTGGTTCTCGTCGACGGTGACGGACGGGGCTGGGCCGGGCTGTTGGTGTTCGCGGGCGAGCTGGCGGACGAAGTCGGCGAAGGACTCCGCGGGGGGCGGGTCGGGGAGGGTGAGCGGCTCGTGGGGGTTGTGGACGACGATCTGGCCGGGGAAGGCTTCGCCGAAGAGCTGTTGGGCTCTGGCCTGGTCGCCGATGGCCCCGGCGCGTACCCGGCGGTCGGGCATCTGGTCGACCATGTAGACGGTGAAGCCGTCGCCCTGGACGGTGCGGGCGTAGCGGTCGGCGTCGGGGTGTGTGCGGTTGCCGTGTTCGATGCCGGGGTCGAGGTGGCAGGTGTGGAGGGTGACGTGGCGTCCGGTGGCGTTGTGGAGTTCGCGGCGGGCGGTGGGCTGGTCGCCGATGACGTCGGCGTCGAGTCCGTCGGCGGTGAGGCCGATGTTGCAGACGTGGTAGATGTTGAGCAATTGTCAAGACCTGTGGATGAGGCGGCTGTCACGGTGCCGTGGGGTGGTGGGGTGGAGGGAAGATGACTTGAGTCTCCAGTGGGGGGAGACACGAGGGTGGGGGCATGGACGGCGACGGACTCTTCACGATCGGGGCTCTGGCCCGTAGGACCGGGCTGACGGTCAAGACCATACGGTTCTACTCCGACACCGGGATCGTGCCGTCGACCGACCGAAGCCCGGCTGGCTACCGGCTCTACGACATCACCGCGCTGGCACGTCTGGATCTGGTTCGCACTCTTCGCGACCTGGGCCTGGAACTCGCTGTCATCCGGCAGGTGCTGGACCGGGAGATCTCGGTGCCCGAAGTCGCGGCGGCCCACGCCGACGCACTGGAGGTGCAGATCCGCACCCTTCGCCTGCGACGCGCGGTGCTGCGGGCGGTGGCCAAACGGGGCTCTACTCCCAAGGAGATGGACCTCATGCACAAGCTCGCCAAACTCTCCGACGACGAACGCCGACGCCTCGTCAACGACTTCATCGACGACACCTTCGGCGGTCTCCAAGCCAACCCCGACTTCGTGGCCCTGATGCGCTCCGCCATGCCCGAACTGCCCGACGACCCCGAACCCGAGCAGGCCGACGCCTGGGTCGAACTCGCCGAACTCACCCAGGACCCGGCCTTCCGCGCCTCCGTGCGACGGATGGCCGAGCACCAGGCCAACGAGCGCGCCCAGGGCGACACCACCGGCCTGCACCAGGAGCTCACCGAAGCCGTCCGCGACCGGGTCGGCCACGCCCTCGACGCCGGCATCGCCCCGGCCTCCGCCGAGGCCGTACCCATCGTCGCCGACCTGACCGCCCGCTATGCCCAAGCCTTCGACCGTGCGGACGACGGCCACCTGCGCGGATGGTTGCTGACACGCCTGGAGACGGCCAACGACCCTCGCGCGGAACGCTACTGGCACCTCCTTGCCGTGATCAACGCATGGCCCATCCCGCCGAGCCTGGCGCCCGTGTTCGCCTGGCTCATCGCGGCCCTGCGCGCCGGGACCAGCAGCAGCCCCACCACCGCGTAACCCCCTTGCCCGGCCCCCGCAGCCACTGATCAGGCTGCGAGGGCCTCGGCACGCTCGACGAGCAGGCCGCGTCCAAAGCAGGCGCCAGCGCGGACCAGCGCGACCAGGTGGGCGCCGTTGACGGCACGCCAGCGGGCTTGGGCGGACTCGACCAGCTTGAACACCATCGCAAGTCCAGCGGCGCGGGACCCGGCGCCCTTGGTGACCTTGGTGACCTTGGTCCGAAGCCTCACGGTGGCGAACGTCGACTCGATCGGATTCGTCGTGCGCAGGTAGATCCAGTGCCCCGCAGGATAGTCGTAGAACGCCAGCAGTTCGTCCTGATCGCCAGTGACCTTGGCGACCGCCTTGGGGAACTTGGCCTGGTAGAGCTTGGTAAACACCACGACGGCCTGCTCGGCGTGCTCTCGGTCCTCGGCGTTGTAGATGTCCTGCAGGGCCTTCTTCGCCGCGGGCTGCGCGGACTTCGGCATGGAGTCGAGGATGTTGGCAGTCTTGTGGACCCAGCACCTCTGCTCGCGAGTTTCGGGGAAGACCTCGCGCAGGGCCTTCCAGAACCCGAGCGCGCCGTCGCCGAGGGCCAGAAACGAATGGTGCTGCGACGTTGTCGGCCGGGACAGCGGCCGCGGCGTCCTGGCGGCGCTGGTGGGCGGCGGGAAAGGCGTCCTTGGCCCAGGCGTCCTGTTCCTTGACCTTCGCGGCGCCGGCCTCCAGCAGGCGGCGACGGGTAGGTGCCGCCCCCGATACGGGTGTCAGAGCGCGCTGAATCCGCTCTGCCCCGGTCGGCGGCAGCCAGTGATGGCCGTCAGGGGGATTCCTCCGATGAAATCCATTTCCTGGGTGGGGCCGACGGGACCGATGACGGCCGCGGTCGCGGTCTCCAGGGACGTGCTGTTGGCGTAGACCGTCGGCTTGGTCAGGATCTTGCTCCGCGCGGGCGGCGCGGCGAATCTGTGCCAGCCGCTGACCTGGATCTGGTAGATGTGCCGGTCGTTGCTGGCGTACCCGCCGCAGTCCTCGTCCAGCGCCGTGGAGACCAAGGTCGGCTTGGGACTGCTGACATGGGCCCGGGTGTAGGCGATCGGGTCCTCGAGGAACATCGCGAGTTCGGTCGCGACGGACGTGTTGGTGCGGGACCTCATCCCGTTCGCCTTCCGGATGACCTCGGGGGAGCGCCCATCGGCTCGGAAGAAGACCAGACTGGCCGATTCAGCGAGCGTGTACCCGTGCGCGGGGGTGTCGGGCTGCGCCTGCGCGGGTTCTGCGGTGGCCGACGTCTGCCCGGCCGAGTTGGTCTGGTCGGCGCCGGAGGTCCGCGCGGCCCCGACGCTCGTCAGGTTGCCGGGCTTTTTCGGTACGGGCGGCGGCTTCCTCTTCCCGTCGGAGGACGCGGTCTGTACGGCGACCGAGCCTGCGCGGCGGAGCATCCGGACGACCGCGTCGTTGCCCGCGGCGGCCTGTAGGCCGAGCAGGCCATGCCGCACGGGCGGGGCGGATGTGGGCCGACGGGCAGGGATACGCCTGTTGCCCGCCACGGTGTGGGAGCCCGCCTTTTCGTGATCGTGCACAGGAGCCCCTCTTCTGGTGTGAGTCCGTCAACTTCCTTGGCTACATGGCGGGGAGCCGCTGGCGCAAGGTATGGGCGGGCAGCATACGGTGACCGAACGGACACATCCGACACCGCGATGACCCGCGCGGGGCCGACCTGTCCTCGGCAGGAGGAGAACGGCCCCGGGTCCCGCTCCGCGGCTTCCCGCGCCCGGCGGGCCCGATCCGCCTCCGCCCGCTCGACGGCCAGCAGCTCGTCGCCGTCCGGGTCGTCGAGCGCGTCGGTGAGGGTGTGCCAGCCGCGGCGGCCGAACCGGTGCCACACCGGGGCGGCCACGCCGTAGCGGCACAGCAGCGGCGGGGTGGTGGCCACGACCGGCAGCGCTCGGTGGTGGTCGCGGGCGTGGACGGCGTCGCCGCCGTACGCGGAGGCGTGCCAGATGTCCTCGGAGGCGGGCCGACCGGGTAGTTCAGAACGAGGGTCGGTCGTACCAGCTCCGCCCGGTCTCGATCTCGAGCGGCCGCGATGAGGTCACAGACCGTTCAGGTGCTCGCGGAAGACCGTCTCGAGTCCGGTGACGGTGTCGTCGGTCAGGATCTCGTCGGGCAGTCCTGCCTCCATGCCGGCCCTGGTGTTGAAGTCGATCCGGCCGTTCGCGGGCACGAGGTCGCGGATCAGCCAGGCCACGAAGTCGGCCGCGGCGCCGGCGGTTGCGTTGCGCAGGGACAGGCCCTCGTCGCCGGCGGCGCCGGATCCGATGCCCTCGTAGGTCGTCCCGGCAGCGGTGGTGAAGTCGAACCACCAGTCGTTCTCGTCAGTCGGTCCGTAGGCCCCGCCATCGGCCTTGGTGTGCACGCACGCCTGCTCTCCTTCCCGTCGCCGGAGCGCCTGGGCGAAGGTGTCCAGGGCCAGGTTCCAGGTGGTGCCGGAAGCGGGGGTGAAGATGAACAGGGTGCTGGTCTCAGAGAACTCGGGAAGGGGCTGGGAGGTCATGGCTGGTCGTCGTCCTGGCCAGGCTCGCACTGACGGTCGCCCGCTGCGTCATTCAGAGCCGTGTCAGCGGACGCGGCAGACTGGCTCTGGCGCGAGTTCCGTGAAACTCGCCCGCAGGTCTGGCCGATCGTCTCCACGCGCGGTTCCCTCCCCCGCCCAGTCCGGTCATCCGGCCGCCGGGTGGATCACATCATCGGCCCGGCGGCGGCTCGACGCTGGCGAACCCCCGGATGGTCGCGGAAAGTCCATGAGCCAACAGTCACGGGTCTGGGCTACGGTCTGCTGATCCCCCCTGCCTACCGAAGGCCGCCTCTGCTACTGGCAGCGCCGGGCACCAACCACAGCAACAGCCCCCTGGCCGGGCAGAAGCCCCACCGTTCGGACCACCACCGAACCGGCACTCAGTGCATCCATCCGCATACTCAACGCAAGGGCGTGTGCGCCCGGCAACCATGATGAGTGGCGGAGAGGCAGGCTTGCGGTGACGTACAGAAGGATGCCGAGGGCAGCGTCCGGGAGAGGACGCGAGAGGGCTGCCCGGACCGGGTGGGGCTGGCTGGGGGCGCTGGCCCTAACCGGGAGCGCGGTGCTGCCGCTGAGCCTGCCGGCCGCGGCGGCCTCCGCCGCGGCCGCGCCGGAGTGCCCGACCGACGGGACGACGACGGTGTGCGGGGTTCCAGGCCACTTCAGCTACACAGTGCCAGAGGCCACGGGAGCGGTCCGGTTCACGGTCATCGGAGCCGGCGGAGCCAGCGGAGTCAACGGCGGATCCAACGGGAACGTGTACCACGGCGGTGGGGGCGGCGCCGGAGCCGCGATCACCTGCACCGTCACAGGCCTGCGGGCCGGCACCGTGCTGGACGTGACCGTCCCCGCCGGAGGCCAGCTCAGCGACAACTATGAATACGCGCTCGGCGGCGAGGCCGCCTCGGTTCGCTCCACCGCCGCCGCAGTGAACATCACCGGCTCCGGCGGTGGTGGCGGTGGCAATGGCTACGCCGGCGGCCAGCCCGTCGACGGCACCGCGGGTGGTGGTAGCGGCGGCGGGACCGGCGGCAAGGGCGGTACCTCCGCGATGCCGGAAGCCACCGGCGGGGGCCCGGGCACCTCACCCACCTGCACCGCGCACGGCCCCGGCCTGACGGCCTTCCCCGACCAGGTCCCCACCAGCACCGCCGGAACCAGCGACGGCGAGCGCGGGACAATCACACCGGACAACCCCAACTGCCCCGGGGCGGGCTGGGGTGCCGGTAGCAACCCTCCTGACGACAGCGGTGGCGGCTGCGTCGTGATCGACCGTGACGTACTCGTCCCGTGCCAGACCACCGGCGACACCACAGCCTGCACCACCCCCGGTCCGGCCCAGTACACGGTGCCGGCGGGCACCACCTCCGTCGCCGTCACGGCCGTCGGCGCCGGCGGAGCCGGAGGCTCGGGCGGCAGCGGGGGCGGAGGCATTTTCGGCCAGTCCGGCGCCGACGGGCAGGGCGGGGCTGGCGGCGGCGCCGGCGCAGCGGTCACCTGCACCATTACCGGTCTGAAAGCCGGAAGCGTGCTCGAACTGGCTGTCCCCGGGCTCGGCCTTGCCCGGGACTCTCGTCAAGGCGGTCTCGGCGGCGGGGCTGCCACGGCCGTCTACAGTCCGGCTGGTGTGCGGGTGGTCGCCCCCGGCGGCGGTGGCGGCGGCGGTGGGTATACCGGGATCGGCATCATCCCCGGCACCCGCGGGACCGACGGCGGTCCGGTCGGCCAGGGCGGTGGCGCGGGCGGGGCGGGCGGAACCGCCCTCAACCAGTCCCAGGGCGGCGGTCAGGGCACCGCACCCACCTGCACGGTCGGCCCCGGCCTGACCGTCACCCGCACGGCCGACACCGGCACCGCCGGTTCGCACGGCAACGACCTCACCGCCGGCCAGGGCGGGACGCTCACTCTCCCGGCCCCCGCCACCGGCGTGTGCCCGGGCAGCGGGGCTGGCGGCGACGGCGGCGACGGCGGCAAGGGCGGCCCGGACTTCGGTGGCGGGGGCCAGCGGGGCAAGACGGGAAGCCACGGCGCGGCGGGCTGCGTCGTCATCGTCGCTTCCTAGGACCCGATCAATACCCCGGCCTGCTGTTGGTGATGGTTGAAACCGTCACGACGGCAGGCCGGGGCATGGCGGTGGATGTCGGGTCGTGGGTGGGTGTTGGCGGGTGGCCAGGCGCCGAGGCCGCGGGGCCAGGTTCTCGTCCGGGAAGGCCCAGGCGGGCCTTCGGCCGGGCTCCGGACCGGCGAGCACCTGCACATCGAACGGACTCAAGTCGTTCTCGTGGTCTCGGGCGGTGAACCCGGCCGCCGAAAGGATCGCGATCATCGCGCCAGCCATCGCGGCCTGGACGTCGCCGGACTGCCGGATCGCCGTGGTGACTCCTCGCCGCTGCCTGGCGTCCTCCATCACGTTGCGCCGCAGCTGGGGGCCGACTCTCCAGCTCACGACCACCTCGGGCTCCGCGTCGGGAAAAACGCGGTTCAGCCAGTCGATGTGGACCTCCGCTCCGACAGCCAGCTCGGGTGCCAGATCGTTCGCGACGACCGGCAGCCCGGCTGCGGCGAGCTCGTCACGGACCTGCCGGGCCAGCCCCTCGAAGGTCGCCCGCACGCCCTCGTCGCCCGTCTCCTCCATGACCGCAACCTATCCAACCGCTCCGACACGAAGGACACGACCCATGACCACGACTGCGCCGGCCCCGCACCGGCCCGACCCCGACTGGCTGCAGCGGGCGCGCTCCTGCGTTGCCTGCCGGTCGTCAGAGGTGTGACCAGTACGGGTCGTCGACGGTCGGCGGGACGACAACTTCTCCACCTCCTCGTCGGTGAGCGTCTCGCGCGGGCGCATGATCCGCGAGGTGATGCGGCGCGGGCTGGGGATGTCGGCGCGGACCGGCTCGGCCTTCCCCTCGCGGAGCTTGGCCAGGTGGCGACGCACGACCTGGATGCTGCCGGTGCGGCCTCGCTCTCCCGGATCTCGTGGAACAGCCGGGCGCCGCTGATGAGGATCGGCGAAATTGGGTCTGACCGGAGTTCCGTGGAACTCACGGGCGGGTGAGGATCCGGGTGCTGGGCGAGGGCGGCGTACAGCGTCGCGCCAGGCCTGCTCTTCGAGGACGGCAAGCCGCTGGACGAGTGGGGCAAGCGCCTCAAGACCGCCTGGGCCGACCTGACCAACCTCTCGAAGCTGCACGGCGACGAACGCCAGCGCACCGCCGCCTACCTCGCCTCCCGCGCGGTCCGCTCCGTGCTGCTGTTCGGCCTCCCGCACGGTGTGCGGCGCCTCTCCGCTCACGCAAAGGCACAGCCCGATGACAGGCCCGGCCGCGCCGAGGGACATGCCGACTGACCGCGCCGGTGACTGCCTGTCACGTTCGCGGCAGCGGCCAGCTGGAATGCGCACAGCGGTGGTGAGGCGGTGTCTCCGCGTGCGAGACGGGTAGGGGACGGGGACGGGCGCCGGAACGGGGAGGAATCGGTGATGTCCGAACAGCACAGGGCGGTGGCGAAATACACCTGGCACGGCCCGAGTTCGGCGGCGCCGGAGTGTCTCGTGTACTGGGTCGAGGGCGAGCTGATGCCCGACGGCGCCCGCCGCCAGGAGCCCTGGCGGTCCTTCGGTGACCGCACGGCGCACAGCGTCCAGGTGATGGTGACACCCGGGGAGGTGGACATCTGGCGTGACGCCGCCGTCGCCTACATCGCGGAGACGGAGGCTGCAGCCGACGAGCTGTGGCAGGCCATGGCGCGGTGGGCGCCTCGGCGGCGGCTGACACGCGCGCGACGGGCGCGCCGTCGGCGCAGCGCCGAGGAGGCGTACGCGGCCCGGATGGCGGCTGCCGCCGCGGCGTACCGGCCGGTGCTGGAGCAGATCGAAGCGCGGACAGCCATCGTGCGGGAGGAGGAGCGCGTTGCCCGCGAACGGGCTGCGGCCCGCGAGAAGGCCGACCGGGCCGTCCGGTACGCCGTGTTCCAGGAGTGGAGCAAGCGACGGGCCGCCGCGGTGCAGGCCGCCGATCTGCGCCTCTTGGCCTGGGAGTTCGATGCGGACGTTCTCCGCGTGATGGTGCACGATATCGCCAGCCACACACAATCTCCGCTCACTGCACGGGAGTTGGCGAAGGTCCTGGTTGTCCTCCATGGTCGCCGGTGCGGCCGGGTGGCCTGGGAGCCGGCGGCCCGCCGCCGCGTGGAGGAGACGGCGGGCGCCGGAACCTTCCCGACCTGGTGGCGGGATCTGCTGTGCGCAACGGTGAACGCCCGGGCGCGGCACGCTGCGGAGCAGGAGATCGTCGCCACGGCCGAGCGCGTCGGAGGGGCCCTTCTCGCGGCCGGGAATCCCGGCATGGAGACCTACAGCGCGGGCTCCTCGGAGTCCGTGACCGGGTGGCCGGTGGTCCTCGACTGGCCGGAGGACCTCCTGCCACCGACCGTCACCCCTCCACCGCTCCCGTGGGCGAACCCGGCGGATCGTTGGCGGCTCCGGTCGTACAACGGCCGGCCATCCGTCCGCAGAACCCTGACGCTCACAGTGGGCGGGTGGCCGCCCGATTCGGTGCGGTTCGCCGAACTCGGAACCGAGATCGTCTACCACAGCTTCACCCGGCAACGGTGGCGTACCGTCACTCCCGCGTTGTTCGCCCGCGTCCTGCTGGATGACGAGATGACCCATCGCGGCCCCGGGTATCCGAAGGAGTTCACCCTCCGCATCGCCGAACACGCCGACCCCCGCCAGTTCGTACCGTTCGTAACAGCACTCGCCGGGACGGTGACCACCGCACTACTGGACGTCGCCTGCCGCAACGACACCCCGTTATGACGTGAGGCACCGGTACCACGGGTGACCGTCGCACTCTGGACTGGTCAGCCGGTAAGGTCCGGTCGGCTCCGTCCCCGGCCTCCTCGGGACGGGCCCGGGTCGCCTTCTCGGCCCGTTGGTGTTCCAGCGCCGGCCCACCGGTCGCCAGCGTCAGGTCAACGGCCCGGCCGCATCGAGTGAGCACGTCGCGGCCAGGGCCGGGCCACCGTTCTGCACCGTTCAGGGGCTGTAGCCAGCCCAGTCCCAGCGGCATGGGTCTTGGGGCCCGGGGTCCGTAGTGTGCGCGACCGCCGGCGCCGTACTTGCCGATCTCGGTGGCGAGCGCGGCGCCGTCCGCGACCTGTTCGGCGTCCCAACCGGTGGCGGACCACCCACGATCAGGCGAAGGCGGCCCAGGTGCCCGCGGTAAGGCGCGCACGATGAGGACGGCCTTGTCGAGCTCCCAGCCGTGGTGCTGTTTGATCAGGTCGAACTGGACCCAGGCCCGGCGGCGGGAGAGGGCGTCGTGGCACTCGGTGTCGGCGAACTGGTCGCAGTGGCCGACGATGACCCGCGCGGGGTCGACGCCTTCCTTCTCCAGGAGGTCGAGCTGGGGCAGCCCGACCCGGGGCTGGGAGGCGTAGGTACTCACGGTCACGGCCCCGCACCCCGTGCAGGTCATCATCTGGGCACCCATCTCGCCGAGGTACGTCACCGGTAGCGCCCGTCCGTCGTGACAACACGGCGGAACGGCTCGCCCTGCGGGCCGCCGACGCCGGACACCCCGGGGGCCCTGACGGCGCTGGCGGGGTGGCGCCAGCGGGCCGGGGACGCCGACGGGGCGGAACGGCTGTACCGGACGAGGCCGTGGTGGTCGCTCGCGCCCTTGGGCTCGGCCAGCAGCCGGTAGTGCGAGACCCTCCCGGTCGGCGTCGAGTAGCAACTGCTGGTCCACGGCTTCCTCGTAGCGCCGTGCGCCGCTGGGGGTCATGGCACTGCTGAAGCCCTGGCCGGGGCCGCAGGCAGTCCGATGGGACGCCCGTCCTGTTCGTCAGCGGGTGTCGGTCGCCATGAACTCCCCCGTCAGCCCTGTGCGGGCCAGCGCCCTGACGATGGCGGGCCGGTCCAACGGATCGTCGTAGCAGTTGGTCTGGCCCAGCCGTTCCAGCAGCCTGTGCGGCTCCAGTCGGTACGCTTCCGCGTCGGCCAGGAGGCTGTCCGCGCTCGGCCCGTCGACTGTGCCGTCCAGATGGTTTGTAAGTTCGCCCAGTACCTCGCCGCGGTCGATGAAGGAGCTCATCCCGCAGTCCAATCCATCATCGTCAAGGTCGTCCGGGTACGGGGCCCGGGCCCACGCGCCGTTCTCGTACCAGTAGACGCAGCCGATCTCGAGCCCTTCGAGTCGGTCCCGCAGTTCTTCGTAGGGCAGCCAGTCCGGACCGCCCGCCAGCACGTCGATCGCCGGCTCGTAGCATTTGACGTCGCTCGCCTCGTCCTCACCGTAGAGCACGAACCGGCCGTCGCCTTCCTTGGACATGACCCACCAGGTACAACCGCAGTCGTCCCAATGGAGGCCCTTGTCATCGATCCACCGGCCGGTCCGATGGCGCGGCGGGCGCTCCTCATTCTCGGTAGTCGCCTCAAGGGCGGCGAGCAGCGCCCAGCGCGCCCACAGCTCCTCGGCTGGCGGAAGGTCCTCCGGAAGTCCCGGCCGGTGAACGGTCATGTGTGCCCCCGGTGTACGCGTTCGATGGTGATCACCACAACGATACGGTCTACGGCTGACATGACCATCCACGGGTCGACTGACTCCGTCGGGCATGGCGATCGACCACGGCCGACGGCAACAGCGGAAACGGCGGGATGATCAGGGCTACCGCCGGTGTCGACGAGTTAGATGCAGCGCAGCACCGCGACGACCTTGCCGAGGATGGTGGCGTTGTCGCCGTTGACGGGCTCCTACGTCGGGTTGTGGGGCATCAGCCAGATCTGGCCGTGTTCGCGCTTGAGCCGCTTGACGGTGGCTTCGCCGTCGATCATGGCGGCGATGATGTCGCCGTTTTCGGCGACCGGTTGGCGGCGCACGACGACGGTGTCCCCATCGGTGATGGCCGCCTCAATGATCTTCGTGGGATCGGTGATGCTGCGGCGCGCAAGGACCCAGTGCTTGCGGTCGGGTCGGTGAAAGGGCCGGACCTCCGCACGGGCCCAGTCGTAGATCCGCAGGCCGTGGGAGCCCTCGCCGCAGGAGCGGCGCTTCCACTTCTGTCGGGGCAGGTCGGCGACCAGGTCGTGCAGCCGGTGGTCCATGGCCCGCCGGGTGACGACGGTGTCGTGGCTGGTGGTGGCCACGACGTGGAAGACATCGGCCTGCTACAACTCGTAGCGCCAGCCATTGCTGTAGCCGTAGCCGGCATCCGCGGTCACCCATCGGAACGGGATCCGGTCGTCGATCGCACGGCGGACCATCGCCCGTGCGAGCTGGACCTTGGTGGCGAACTCGACCTCGTCGCCGATTCCTGCCGCCCGGCAGCGCTCGCGGTCGTCCGTCCAGGACTTCGGCAGGTAGAGCGCCCGGTCGATCAAGGCCCGGCCCAGCTCGCCGGAGTAGGCAAGGAAGACTCCGACCTGGCAGTTCTCGGTGCGGCCGGCGGTGCCGGAGTACTGCCGCTGGACGCCGGCCGACCGCACGCCCTTCTTCAGGAAGCCGGTGTCGTCCACGATCAGCACGCCGCCGGGATCCGCCAGGTGCTCGACGACGTACTCACGCACGTCGTCGAGCACCCCGTCGGCGTCCCAGTCGATCCGGTTCAGCAGCCGCTGGATCCGGTCTGGGCCCCCATGACCGGCCTCCTCGGCCACCGTCCACCCGTTCTTGCGTTCCAACGGCGCCAGCAGGCCCCGCATGTAGGCCAGCGCCGACTCCCTCGACTCGCTCCGCGCGAACCGGTGAGCAAACCGCTCATGCAGTCCGGCCAGCCCCGCCGACCAGCGACGAGCATCAACCTCCGGATATGTCCCCACCCATGAACGGCCTAACGAGCGAACCCAACAACCGTCACGGTAAGCACCGTTGCAGTACTAGTGGTGGCCGTGATCTCAGTAGTCGTCACCGTCATGATCGCCTGAGCAGCCTCCCTGCCCGGAGTGCCGTACCGTTTTCCCAGACCGACACCCATGCCCCCGCCAAACGCCCACACCAGCAACGCCGCTGAACCCGCCACAGCACGAGCAGGTCACGCCTTGCGGCTCCGGACCGGGTAGAGCTTCGCGTGGACCGCCCGCACCTCCCGCCACGGGTCGTCCGGGGTGGAGACCAGTGCGGCGACCTGCTCGCGCTTGGTCGGGACGGGCAGCACCAGCGGGCCCAAGTCCTTTGCAGTGCGGGCCTGTTCGCACTGCGGGCACTCAAGCCGATCCGGGCTGGCCTTCTCGATTAGCTCCAGCTCCGAGCCCTCCTTCCCGCCGATCGAGCCCCGGCACGTCCAGCACGGGCGCAGCGCGGCGTTGGCCGTGCGGGCGGCTTCCAGTTGCTCTTCGGCCTCCCGCTCCAGGCGCTCGGTGTGTTCCTGGTGGGAGGTCCAGCAGCGGCCGCCGGGACGGCGGGTCCACTCCACACGGCGGCCGTCGGGGCCGTAGTGCCAGGTGCTCTCCTCCCCGGGAACGTCGCCGCAGTCGGCGCAGGCGAGGGTGCGCATCCACTCTCGGTGCTCCTGGCGGGCCTTTTTCTCCCGGGCCGTCTGGCGCTGGTCGTAGGCGGCGCGGTTGTCCGGGTTCTCCAGCGCGTCGAGCAGAGAGTGCCGGCCGGGGCGGCCGTAACGCCACCGGACGGGGCCGAGGGGGCCGCGGGCGGCCAGCAGCTCCAGCGTGGTCGCGAGGATCGGCACAGCGTCGCTCGCCCAGCGGCCGCGCCCGCTCCCGCGCGGTCGCCGTCCGGGTTGTCCGGCACGCTGGTGAGACGCTGTGTCTGAACTCGATGGGGCTGGTCAGGCTTTGTTGCCTGGTGACCTCGTGGGAGAAGCCGTTCGGATCGGCGTCACCGTGA
>NZ_JBHXEG010000067.1:27987-53248 GCF_042724935.1 Kitasatospora sp. NPDC127060 | reverse complement strand
CCCGTACGGGTGACCGGCCTCGCTGCCGGGCGCCTGCGGTGCTGTGGCCCCGCTCCGGTGGGAGCGGGCCGTTCACCGGCCCCGAGACCGCGTCGTGCGCGGCTGAGTCCGCTGCCGTGCCCCCGAGTAGGACGGCTGCGATGACGGCAGGGAGTTCGGCCCCGCCGACAGCGGGGCTGGACCGCCTCCGGTCGGGGTCAGCTTTCGGCGAGGATGTGGGACAGCTCCCGGTCGAGGTCGAAGTGACGGTGTTCGGTGCCGGGGGGCACCGCGGCGTCCGTCCGCTTGAGGAACGACTCAAGCGCCCGGGCCGGGGCCTCCAGCAGGGCTTCTCCTTCCGGAGAGCTCAGTGCGATGCAGACCACCCCTTGCCCGTGGCTGCGGGACGGCCACACCCGGACGTCGCCGGTACCGGTGGGTCGGTGCAGCCCCTCCGCGAGGAGATCTCGGGCGAACACCCACTCCACGGTCTCGTCGGCGCCCGTGTGGAACGTGGCGTGCACGGCGTAGGGGTCGGCGGTGTCGTAGCGCAGGCCCGCGGGGACGGGCAGTGAGGACTCGCTGGACACGATGAGGCGCAGGTGCAGCTCGCAGCTGACCGTGGTGTTCATAAGCGCCATGGCCTTTCGCTCAGTGTGCGCTCGGGGATTCGCACGTCGGCGAACGGACCATCCCACCCCCAAGACCGATGTAAACCCCTCTGTCCCGATTCGGGCGCGAGTCGTACCCCTTACGGCGCATTGCGGAATCGTCATGGAGTACCCGCCCGGGGCATTACCGGCGGTTCTTCTCGATGCGGTTTCCGGGGTGACGTGTACGGGGTCGTGCGGTCGGCCCGCGGGAGGGGTCGGGCGGGCCGGGAACAGGGGGGCGGGTGGTGCGGCCGGGCTCGACGAGTCGTGCGCGCGGGCGGGGCCGGTGGAGCGGTGGGGGCCGGGGCTGGACCGTACGGGCCGGTCCCTGGCGCCCTGGGGCCGGGGGAGAGGCGGGCGGGTGGGCGGGGTGTTCGGAGCACCCTCCGGGATGCGGTAATGTTTTCCCTGCACCCGGGCGATTAGCTCAGCGGGAGAGCACTTCGTTCACACCGAAGGGGTCACTGGTTCGATCCCAGTATCGCCCACCGGAATGCATTGTGATATGTGAGGCCCAGTCGATTATCGACTGGGCCTCACGTGTATTTCCGGAATCCATCCGGGGTAACGGCGGCAAATCCGTCTGAGGCTCAGTCATCTTCCGTCCGGAGCGGGAGATCTGTGGATGTGTCGGCCGTACTCCGGAAGACCGAGTTGTACGACTGCCCCCGAATGGTGCTACAGTTCTTCTCGTTGCCCGGGCGATTAGCTCAGCGGGAGAGCACTTCGTTCACACCGAAGGGGTCACTGGTTCGATCCCAGTATCGCCCACCGGACAGCACGCAGGCCCTGACCAGGAAACCGGTCAGGGCCTGCGGCGCGTTCGGGGCCGACTACGCGGCGGCCTCGCAACCGTGCTCGGGCTCCAGTCGTCGGCCGCAGACGCACCGGGCCGGGCGCAGCGGCCAGGAGAGGTCCACCCGCTCCGGCGTGCCCGAGCGGTCGAACCAGGCCTGCAGGCCCCGCGCCTGCGCCGCGTGCCAGCTCGCCTGCCGCAGGTGCAGCTCCGCCGCCGTCAGCCCGCCGAGCGCCGCCGGGTAGCGGGCACCTATTCGCCGGATCAGGGACAGCGCCGCCGTCGCGTCCGCCGCCGCGTCGTGCGCCCCGGCGAGGTCCACGCCGTAGTGGGCGCACAGGTCGGTCAGCGTCCGGCGGCCCTTGCGGTAGCGGTCCACGTGCTTGTCCAGCACCCGAGGATCCAGCACCACGAGCCCGGCGCCGTCCAGCCCGGAGCTCAGTGCCAGTCCGTGATGGCGGCGCAACTCCCGGTCCAGCAGCGTCAGATCGTAGGGGGCGTTCATCACCACCACGGGTCGGCCGGCCCGTGCCTGCGCCGCCAGGGCGCGGGTGACCTCCGCCACCACCGTGCGGGCCGGGCGGCCGTGCGTCCGGACCTGCTCGTCGGTGATGCCGTGCACCGCGCGGGCGCCGTCCGGGATCGGCACGCCCGGATCGGCGAGCCAGGTGGTGGTCTGAGCCGGTGTGCCCGGGGCGAGTTGGACGACCAGGGCGGCGGAGACGATCCGGTCGGACTCCACGTCCACGCCGGTGGTCTCGGTGTCGAAGGAGGCGAGTGGGCCGGTGTACCAGTGCTGCTGCATGACTGCCCCTCAGGCGTGCGTTCCGCGCCCTGGTGATACCCGGTTCTGACGCCCGCTCAACCCGTTTGGCCCAGTCCCGACCGGGGATCCTGCCCAAGGGCGCTCCGTCCGAATCCGGACGGCCCGGAGCCGGGGGAGGCCACGGGGCGATGGCACTGACACAGCCGCAGCCCGATGGGTCGGCGGCCGCACTCAGGGGGAACCTCGCGGTCACCGCCTGCATGGAGACGCTGCAGGTCGGCTATCTGCACGCGGTCGCCGCGGCGGCCGGCTGCTCGCTCTCCCAGCCGTTCCCGGACAACGGCATCGACTGGCAGGTCAGCCACGGCTCCCGGGCGCACGAGGTGGACGACGAGGTCACCATCAAGATCCAGCTCAAGGCGACCCAGCAGATCGCACCCGATCCGGCCGGGCCGTTCTTCAGCTTCACCCTGGACAACGACCACCTGCGCAAGCTCGCCCGCGCCCGGGTCGCCGTCCCGCGCATCCTGGTCGTGATGCTGCTGCCGCGCGGGGTCGACCAGTGGCTCCTGGCCCGCCCGGACGCCCTCGAACTGCGGCACTGCTGCTACTGGGTCAACCTGGCCGGTCACCCCGTCACCGGGCAGCGGCGCACCAACGTCCGGGTGCCCACCGACAAGGTCTTCGACGACCGCGCGCTCTGCGACATCATGGCCCGGGTCGGCGCGGGCGAGAGCCCGTGACCGCCCGGCCCCGGCAGCGAGGAAGCACGCCCATGACCCTGCCGCACGGACCGCAGGACCCGGCCCGGGCCCTGCCCGACCCGGCCACCGTCGACCCCGCGGTGCTCGCCACCCTGCTCGCCCGGCATGGCTGGATCCGGCGCGGCGGCCCCGCCGCCCGGTACGGCCGCTGGACCCCGCCGGACGGCGAACCAGGCACCAGTCTCCTCATCCCCACCGCGGACGGCTTCGACGACGCCGTCGAACTCCTCACCGACGCCGTCACCGCGCTCTCCCGCTCCCGCACCCCCTCCGCCCGGTCGATCCTGCTCGCCCTCGCCGTCCCCGGCGACGAGCTGTGCTGGCGCCGCGAACTGCCCGGCCCCGCCGAGGCCGCCCCCTGGGACGACGCCGAGCGGCTCCAGCGGGCGGCACGCGCGATGCTCGCCGCGGGGGCCAAGGCCGGCCGGACCACCGCCGCCTACTTCGGCGCCCGGCTGGACGGCCTGGCCGGGGACTACCTGGACCGCGTCATGGTCGTCGAGCAGGGGGCCGTCGAACAGGGCGCCGCCCTCACCGCCTACACCCCCGCCCCCGAGGGCCGGAGCGCCGTCACCACCCTGGTCCGCGCGCTGGAGGCGCTGCGCGACGCGGTCGACTACCGCCGGGTCAGCGGCGGGCCCGAGGCCCTGGAGAACGCCGTCCGCTCCGGGGTCAGCCGGGAACTCGTCCAGTCCGTCGAGGACCTGGTGCGCGGCGCGACCGCCGCCCGGCTCACCGTCGCCTGGTCGCCGGCCGCCGGGACCCCGGGCGGCTTCGGCGACCGCCGGATCGAGCTCGACTTCTCGCCCGGTGACCTCCCCGCCCTGGCCGAGGCCGCCGACCTGCTGGAACGGCTCGAACCCGCCGTCGACGTCACCGTGGTCGGCGTGGTGGTCCGGCTCAAGCGAGCCGACCCGGCCGGACCGGGCGCGGTACGGCTGCGGGTGCTCGGCGGCGCCGACGTCCGCGAACTCAAGGCGCGCCTGGCCGACCCCGATTACCGGCTCGCCGTCGAGGCCCACCTCTCCGGTGTCCCGGTCCGGGTCTCCGGCCGGCTGGAGCGGCGCGACGGTTTCCGCCGACTGACCCGGGCCCACGGCCTGGAGCTGTGCGGCTGGGCGGAGGGCGACCGCGAGCGGCTGCTCAAGGGGCTGCAGGACGGGGGAGGGCAGGCGTAGCGGACGCAGGTGAGCGGCGCGGGTGGCGCTCTCGGTACCATCGTCACGCGCAGCGCAGTGTTGCGTCCTCTGAATCCAGCACGTCAGGAGAGACCGGTGACGGACGTCCGGGTAATCATCAGCCGCGAACCCGATCGGGAAGAGCGCGTGGTGACGACGGGCACTACGGCCGCCGAGCTCTTCGCCGACGACCGCTCGATCATCGCCGCCCGGGTCGGCGGCCAGCTCAAGGACCTCGCCTACGCCGTCCAGGACGGCGACGAGGTCGAGCCGGTCGCGATCGACAGCAAGGACGGCCTGGACATCCTGCGCCACTCCACCGCGCACGTCATGGCCCAGGCCGTGCAGCAGCTCTACCCCGAGGCCAAGCTCGGCATCGGCCCGCCGGTCAAGGACGGCTTCTACTACGACTTCGACGTCGAGAAGCCCTTCCACCCCGATGACCTCAAGGCCATCGAGAAGAAGATGCAGGAGATCATCAAGCGCGGGCAGAAGTTCTCCCGCCGCGTGGTCACCGACGAGTCCGCCCGCGAGGAACTGGCCGCCGAGCCGTACAAGCTCGAGCTGATCGGCCTCAAGGGCTCCGCCGCCACCGCCGGCGAGGGCGCCGACGTCGAGGTCGGCGCCGGCGAACTCACCATCTACGACAACCTGGACGCCAAGAGCGGCGAGCAGTGCTGGGGCGACCTCTGCCGCGGCCCGCACCTGCCCAGCACCCGGCACATCCCGGCGTTCAAGCTGATGCGCAACGCGGCCGCCTACTGGCGCGGCAGCGAGAAGAACCCGATGCTGCAGCGCATCTACGGCACCGCCTGGCCGACCAAGGACGAGCTCAAGGCCCACCTCGACTTCCTCGTCGAGGCCGAGAAGCGCGACCACCGCAAGCTCGGCAACGAGCTCGACCTCTTCTCCATCCCCGAGGAGATCGGTTCCGGCCTCGCCGTCTTCCATCCCAAGGGCGGCATCATCCGCCGCGCGATGGAGGACTACTCGCGCAAGCGGCACGAGGAAGAGGGCTACGAGTTCGTCTACACCCCGCACGCCACCAAGGGGAAGCTCTTCGAGAAGAGCGGCCACCTCGACTGGTACGCGGACGGCATGTACCCGCCCATGCAGCTCGACGAGGGCGTGGACTACTACCTCAAGCCGATGAACTGCCCGATGCACAACCTGATCTTCGACGCGCGCGGCCGCTCGTACCGTGAACTGCCGCTGCGCCTCTTCGAGTTCGGGACGGTGTACCGCTACGAGAAGTCCGGCGTGGTGCACGGCCTGACCCGTGCCCGCGGCTTCACGCAGGACGACGCCCACATCTACTGCACCCGCGAGCAGATGGCGGAGGAGCTCGACTCCACGCTGACCTTCGTGCTCAACCTGCTTCGCGACTACGGTCTGACCGACTTCTACCTGGAGCTGTCGACCAAGGACCCGGTCAAGTACGTCGGCAGCGACGAGACCTGGGAGGAGGCCACTCGCGTCCTGGCGAGCGTGGCCGAGAAGCAGGGACTGCCGCTGGTGCCGGACCCGGGCGGCGCGGCCTTCTACGGCCCGAAGATCTCGGTGCAGGCGAAGGACGCCATCGGCCGTACCTGGCAGATGTCGACCATCCAGCTCGACTTCAACCTGCCCGAGCGCTTCGACCTGGAGTACACCGCGGCGGACGGCTCGCGTCAGCGGCCGGTCATGATCCACCGCGCGCTGTTCGGCTCGATCGAGCGGTTCTTCGCGGTGCTGCTGGAGCACTACGCCGGCGCCATGCCGCCGTGGCTGGCCCCGGTCACCGTGACCGGCATCCCGATCACCGACGAGCACGTGCCGTACCTGCTGGAGGTCGCGGCCGAGCTCAAGAAGCACGGGATCCGGGTCGAGGTGGACACCTCGGACGACCGGATGCAGAAGAAGATCAGGAACGCGCAGAAGACCAAGGTCCCGTTCATGCTGATCGCCGGCAACGACGACGTCGAGGCGGGCGCGGTGTCGTTCCGCTACCGCAACGGCGAGCAGAAGAACGGCGTTCCGGTCGCGGACGCCGTCCAGGAGATCGTGGACGCGGTGAAGAACCGCATCCAGGTGTGACGCCGTAGGCGGACCAGCACGCGCGGGGCAGGCTCTTGATGAGTCTGCCCCGCGCGGCTCTGCAAGCACCGTCGGGCGAATATGCTGATCAGCATGACGACTGAGCCGGAACTGCAGCGGGGTGTCGGTGAGCCGGACGGCTTCCGCCGCCTGTGGACCCCCCATCGGATGGCGTACATCCAGGGTGAGAACAAGCCCACTGGCCCGGCTCCGGACGACGGTTGTCCCTTCTGCTCGATCCCTTCGCTGAGCGACGAGGAGGGGCTGGTCATCGCCCGGGGGAGCGCCGTGTTCGCGGTGCTGAACCTCTACCCGTACAACGGCGGGCACCTGATGGTGGTCCCGTACCGGCACGTGGCCGACTACACCGACCTCGACGAGGCGGAGACGGTCGAGCTGGCCGACTTCACCAAGCGGGCGATGACCGCGCTGCGCGCGGCCTCGGGGGCGCACGGGTTCAACATCGGGATGAACCAGGGCACGGCGGCCGGGGCCGGGATCGCGGCGCACCTGCACCAGCACGTGGTACCGCGCTGGGGCGGCGACACCAACTTCATGCCGGTGGTCGGCCACACCAAGGTGCTGCCGCAGCTGCTGGCGGACACCCGCAAGATGCTGGCCGAGGTCTGGCCGCAGGGCTGAGCGGCCCGGGCGTACGCGAAAGGGGCCTGGCCACCGAACTCGTCGGTGGCCAGGCCCCTTTCGCGTACGTTCCGGTCAGCCGGCGTTGAACTCGTCGACCTTGTACGGGCGGCTGCCCTGCGCCTCGGACTTGATGATCGAGGTGCGGGTCTTGAAGAAGCGGTCGGCGTCGAGGTCGTGCTCCTGGAGGAACTCCAGGGTGGCGGCGTGGACCGCACTGAGCACCGGAACGGAGGCGTTCATCGCGTTGTCGACCATGGAGCGGTTGTTCCAGGCGGTGCCGACCCAGGAGTGCCGCAGTCCGAAGGGCTCGGGCAGCCCGAGGCCGCCGCCGAGCCAGCCGAGCAGGCCGGGCATCTTGTGGAAGGGGGCGCGGACGGCCTGGCGGACGACTTCGTCGTTGTCGATCAGGGGGAGCGTGACGGTGCGCTCCTCCCAGAACTTCACCGACTTGGGGATCTTCTTCTCCTTGTCCTTGGGCTTGTCGAAGAAGACGCCCTTGACCGGGCCGAGCGCGTAGCCGGCCACCGCGATGTTCAGCACGTTGGCGAGCAGGGTCACCGTGACGGTGAAGGTGATGACCAGCTTGCCGTCGTGGGTGATGAACTGGGTGGCCAGGTAGTGCCGGGGGCCGCCGGGGAAGGTCTGCTTGTCGGCGAGGCTCTGCACGGCGAAGTCGCGCATCCGCTCGCCGTCCATGTCGGCACCGCCGGGGCGGCTGATCTCGTCGGCGCCCTCGCTGATGTCGAAGACCGCCCACTGCTTGATGGCGACATTGGGGATGCCGCTGTTGGCGACGTGGCTGACGCCGAGGCCCTTGAGGTGGGCGGAGATCCGGCGGACCAGGTCCCAGGGGTGGAAGGCGCGGAAGTCGGCGTGGCCCTCGGCGGGGTGGAGGGTGTCGGCCAGGCGCCACTCGCCCCAGCGGCGGCCGGCGCCGAGGATGCCCTTCGGGCCGGCGTAGTGGTGGACGTTGGTCTCCTGCTCGGCGTCCAGCCGGCTGAGCCGGTCGCGCAGTTCGTTGGCCTTCTTGTCCAGGTCGTCACGGGGGACGGCCTTGGCGACGCTGGCGGCGACGGTGCTGCCCTCGACCAGGTTCTGCCAGCGGGTGCGGAGGTCCTTGGCGGAGCGCTCGACGATCCGGCGGGCGAGGTACCAGCCGAGGACCGGGGCGAGCATGGTGATCCGCAGGTAGATGCCCAGGACGCCCGCCGCCGGGGGGCGCAGCAGCAGGAAGCCGGCCAGGACGGCGGCCGCGATGAGGGCGAGGGCACCGTAGGTGTCGGCGCCGCGGGCGTTGTCGCGCTTGAGCCAGGCGCGCAGTTGGAAGGCGCCGAGCCAGACCAGGGTGCCGGGGAGGAAGAGCAGGCCGGTGACGACGGTGACGGTGCTGAGCTGCCGGTCGCGGGCGTGCCGCAGTTCCTCGGCGGCCAGGCAGTGTTCGACGACCTGGCGGGTGTCGACGCCGAAGGACGGGACGAGGGGTTTGCGGTCGCCGCCGAGGGCACGGGAGATCAGCGCCTTGCTGAAGGCCTCGCCGAGGTTGGGACGGAAGAGCGCGAAGCGGCCCTTCTTCGCCGTGACGTCGGTGACGTCCGTGACGAACTTGTCGATCTCGCCGTCGCGGTAGGCGGCCGAGGAGAGTGCCTGGGTGACGGCGGTCTGCGGGCCGGCGTCGGTCCGGGGTATCTGCGCACCCGGGGTCATGTCGAGTGTGGCCACGGTGGCGTCTGCTCCTCCCCTTGTCAGCGGCAGGTTACCGTGCCGTGGCACCCCTGCGCGGATGATCGTCTGAAGTACCGTCACGAACCGGTGCGTTCCGGCCGCACCAGGGCTTGAGAGGCATGATGCCCAGCTTCGGCGGGGTCGATGCCCGCACGGGCCGACGGTGTCAGGTGGGGCAGGATGGAGGGTGGAGTCGATGAAGGGGGTTGTCGTGAAGGATCCGGTGCTGGTCTTCGACGGGGACTGCGCGTTCTGTTCGTCCTGTGTGCGCTGGGGGGAGAGGTTCCTGCGGCAGACCCTGGCCTCGGGTGGCTGGGAGTCGGTGCCGTTCCAGTTCGCGGACCTGCCGGCGCTGGACGCGGTGGCGGGCGGCCTGGGTGAGGTCTCGGCGGAGCGGGCCGAGCGCGAGGTGCTGTGGGTGACCCCGGCGGGCCGGGTGTACGGGGGCGCGCAGGCGGTGGCGCGGCTGTTGCTGCGCACCGGGGGCGCGTGGGCGTACCTGGGCGCGGTGTTGACCTTGGCGCCGGTGCGACCGGTGGCGGCCGTGGTGTACCGCTGGGTGTCGCGCAACCGGCACCGGATGCCGGGGGGCACGGCGGCGTGTGCGCTGCCGAACCGGAAGCCCGCCCCGTCGGTGTAGCGGCCGGGCGCTGCACCGACGGGGCGGTCGGTCGGTGTGGCGGTCAGCCGGTGTAGCGCTCGGCCAGGGCGGTGGGCATCGGTTCGTGGCGCAGGTAGGCGCGGGAGAACTCGGCGGTGCCGTGGGTGAGCGAGCGCAGGTCGACCGGGTAGCGGACGAGTTCGAGTTCGGGGACCTCGGCGCGCAGCAGGGTCAGGCCCTGGCCGCCGACCTCGGTGCCGAGGACGTGGCCGCGGCGGGCCGAGAGGTCGCCGAGGACGGCGCCGAGGTAGTCGTCGGGCAGCAGGACGCTGACGGCGGCGACCGGTTCGAGGAGCCGGATGACGGCGTGCTCGGCGGCGTCGCGCAGGGCGAGCGCGGCGGCGTTCTGGAAGGCGGCGTCGGAGGAGTCGACGGAGTGCGCCTTGCCGTCGGTGAGGGTGACCCGGACGTCGACGAGCGGGAAGCCGGTGGCGACGCCCTTGGCGAGCTGGGCGCGCACGCCCTTCTCCACGGAGGGGATGAAGTGCTTGGGGACGGCGCCGCCGACGACGTGCTCCTGGAACTCGAAACCGGAGCCGGCCGGGAGGGGCTCGACCTCGAGGTCGCAGATGGCGTACTGGCCGTGGCCGCCGGACTGTTTGACGAGGCGCCCGTGGCCGGCAGCGGCGCTGCCGAAGGTCTCGCGCAGGGCGACCTTGGGTTCGACGGTGTCGACGTGGACGCCGTGGCGGGTGCGCAGCCGTTCGAGGACGACCTCGGCGTGGGCCTCGCCGGTGCACCAGAGGACGAGCTGGTGGGTGTCCGGGTTCTGTTCGAGCCGTAGCGCCGGGTCCTCGGCGGTGAGCCGGGTGAGGGCCTGGGAGAGCTTGTCGTCGTCGGCCTTGCTGTGGGCTTCGACGGCGATCGGCAACAGGGGCTCGGGCAGGGTCCAGCCGTCGAGTTCGACGGGGTGGCCGGGGTCGTGGACGGTGTCGCCGGCCCGGGCGGTGGTGAGTTTGGCCGCGCAGACGAGGTCGCCGGCGACGGCGTGCGGGACGGGCCGCTGGAGCTTGCCGAAGGGGCTGGTGAGGCCGGTGACGCGTTCGTCGCCGTTCTGGTCGGCGGTGTGGGCGGGGCCGACCAGGTGGATCCGGCTGTCGGGGCGCAGGGTGCCGGCGTACAGGCGCAGCAGGCTGATCCGGCCGACGTAGGCGTCGCCGGTGACGCGGACGACCTGGGCGGCGAGCGGGGCGTCGGGGTCGCAGTCGGGGGCCGGGCGGGTGCGTTCGGTGGGGTTCGGGAAGGTGTGGGCGATCAGGTCGAGGAGTTCGGCGGCGCCGAGGCCGTTGTCGCTGGTGGGGACGGCGGGGTGGAGGGCGCAGGCGAGGACTTCGCGGCGCAGGCCGGCTTCGAGGGCGTCGGTGTCGAGGGGGTCGCCGGAGAGGTAGCGCTCCATGAGGGTGTCGTCCTGGCCGGAGATGGCCTCGACGAGGCTGTCGTGGGCGGGGCCGGTGTCGGGCAGCGGAGTGGCCTCGCCGTAGGTGTCGCCGGTGAGGAGGTCGACGCTGCCGTCGGGGTGCCCGTCGTGGAGGACGGGCAGGAAGAGTGGGCGCAGGGTGTCCGGCCCGAGTTCGAAGGCGTCGTGGCAGCTGGTGAGGATGTCGTCGAAGCCGGTGCGGGCGAGGTCGAGCTTGGCGACTGCGATGGCGCGTGGGATGCCCTCGGCGGCGCACTCGCGCCAGAGCGCGCGGGTGGGGGCGGTGACCGGGTCGGTGGCGGAGACGACGAAGACGGCGGCGTCGGCGGCGTGCAGGGCGGCGCGCAGGTCGGCGGCGAAGTCGGGATGGCCGGGCGGGTCGATCAGGTTGATCTTGACGCCCTTCCACTCGAGCGGGAGCAGCGAGAGCTGGACGGAGCGCTGCTGCTGGTGCTCGATGGACTCGTGGTCGGAGACGGTGGTGCCGTCCGTGACGCGTCCTGCGCGGCCGGTGGCGCCGGCGGCGAGGGCCAGGGATTCCGCGAGGGTGGTCTTGCCCACACCGCTGGAGCCGATGAGGACGACGTTGCGCAGGTCCTGCGGGCCGGTGACGGCGGGTGCCTGGCCGGCTCGGCCGGTGCTGCGGTCGGGCATCGGGGTCTCCTCCCGTGGCGCCGAGGCTGTCCTTGGCAGTCTAGGCGTGCTGCGCGGATCAGGCTGGGCGAGGCTGCGGCGTTGGGGTGCGTGCATCGCAAGGCGGAGGAGGGAGGCGATGCGGAGCACCGGGCGACCGACGACGACGCGGCGGGTGCGTGCCCCGGCGCCGCGGGCCCCGGGATGATCCGCGCAGCACGCCCGTGGTCGGGGCGTGCCGGGCGCCTGTCGTGCGGGCGGCCGGTGACCGTACGTGTGGGGGGCGTTGCCGGGATGCCCGTGCGGCGGTGCGTGCGACGGAGGGTGTCCCGGGCGTGGCTACGATGGGTGCGCCGGGCGTGCTCATTCGTCCGGCCGTCTGCCGCGCCTACTGCGCCAGGCGGGTACCCGGGAGAATCGGAGCGGCTGGGAAGGCCATGCTCAACAAATACGCGCGTGCCTTCTTCACACGTGTTCTGACCCCGTTCGCCGCGTTCCTGATCCGGCTGGGCGTGAGCCCGGACGCCGTGACGCTGATCGGTACCGCCGGTTCGGTGGCCGGTGCGCTGGTGTTCTTCCCGCGTGGGGAGTTCTTCTGGGGCACCATCACGATCACGCTGTTCATCTTCTCGGACCTGGTGGACGGGAACATGGCCCGGCAGCTGGGCCGGACCAGCAAGTGGGGGGCCTTCCTGGACTCCACGCTGGACCGGGTCGCGGACGCGGCGATCTTCGGCGGCCTGGCGATGTGGTACGCGGGCAAGGGTGACAACAACCTGCTGTGCGCGGTCGCGATCTTCTGCCTGGCCAGCGGTCTGGTGGTGTCGTACACCAAGGCGCGGGCGGAGAGCCAGGGACTGCCGTGCGACGTGTCCGGGCTGGTGGAACGGGCCGAGCGGCTGGTGATCAGCCTGGTCGCGGCCGGGGTGGCCGGCCTGCACACGTTCGGGGTGCCGTACGTGGAGTGGCTGCTGCCGGTGGCGCTGTGGCTGGTGGCGGCCGGCAGCCTGGTGACGGTGTTCCAGCGGATGCTGACCGTGCGCCGAGAGGCGTTCGAGGCCGACCGAGCGGCGGCCGGGAGCTGATGGGGGGCGTCCTGCGGTGAAGGACCGACTGGTGTACTGGGCCTACGCGCTGGGATGGGCGGTGCTGAAGCACCTGCCGGAGCCGGTGGCGCGGTGGCTGTTCGACCGGCTGGCGGACTACGCCTGGCGGCGTCGCGGTCCGCGGGTGCGGCAGTTGGAGGCGAACCTGCGCCGGGTCCGTCCGGGGCTGCACGAGGCGGCGCTGCGGCGGCTGTCGCGGGCCGGGATGCGCTCGTACCTGCGGTACTGGATGGAGTCCTTCCGGCTGCCGGTGTGGAGCCGGGAGAGGGTTCTGCGGGACGTCCGGATCGACGGCGTCGAGCATCTGAAGGAGTCGCTGGAGTCCGGGCGGGGCGTGGTGGTGGCACTGCCGCACATGGGGAACTGGGACCTGGCGGGCACCTGGATAGCGCACCTGGGTCACCCGTTCACCACGGTCGCCGAGCGGCTGAAGCCGGAGCGGCTGTTCGACCGGTTCGTCGAGTTCCGGGAGGGCCAGGGCATGGAGGTCCTGGCGCTGACCGGTGGCGGGGTGAACGTGATCGGTACGCTGGCGCGGCGGCTGCGCGCGGGCAAGCTGGTCTGCCTGGTGGGGGACCGGGACCTCTCGGAGGCGGGCATCGAGGTGTCCTTCTTCGGCGAGGTGACCCGGATGCCGGCCGGGCCGGCGGCACTGTGCCAGCGCACCGGCGCGGCGCTGCTGCCGGCGACGCTCTGGTACGACGGCCCGGTGCTGCGCGGGACCATCCACCCGGAGGTGCCGGTGCCGGAGGAGGGCGACCGCAAGGCGCGGACGCTGGCGATGACCCAGGCCCTGGCGGACGTGTGGGAGCGCGGGATCAGCGAGCACCCGCAGGACTGGCACATGCTGCAGAAGTTCTGGCTGGCCGACCTGCCGTCGCGTGAGACGGTGGGGGGCGGCCGCGCCGCGGCGCGCCCCGGGGCGGCGCCGGAGCCGGCGGCCGAGGCCTCCGGGGCCTGAGCCCGGCCCGGAGCACCTGAGTCCGGCCCGGAGCACCGCACGACCTTCCGAAGGAGCTTGAGGAACCCGTGAAGATCGGCATCGTCTGCCCGTACGACTGGGACGTCCCCGGCGGGGTGCAGTTCCACATCCGGGACCTCGCCGAGCACCTGATCGGCCTGGGGCACGAGGTGTCGGTGCTGGCGCCGGCCGAGGACGACGAGGCGCTGCCGCCGTACGTGGTCTCGGCCGGGCGGGCGGTGGCGGTGCCGTACAACGGGTCGGTGGCGCGGCTGAGCTTCGGCATCCTGTCGGCGGCCCGGGTGCGGCGGTGGCTGCGCGAGGGGCGCTTCGACATCCTGCACGTGCACGAGCCGGCCTCGCCGAGTCTGTCGATGCTGGCCGCGTGGTCGGCCACCGGGCCGATGGTGGGCACCTTCCACACCTCGAACCCGCGCTCGCGGGCGATGATCGCGGCCTCGCCGATCCTCCAGCCGGGGCTGGAGAAGATGCGGGCCCGGATCGCGGTGTCGGAGTACGCCCGGCGGACCCTGGTGGAGCACCTGGGCGGGGACGCGGTGGTGATCCCGAACGGCGTGGACGTCGGGTTCTTCGCGGACGCCGAGCCGGACGAGCGCTGGACCGGCGGCGCGGCGGCGGGGGAGCCGGGCACGATCGGCTTCATCGGCCGGATCAACGAGCCGCGCAAGGGCCTGCCGACGCTGCTGGCGGCGATGCCGCGGATCCTGGCCGAGCGGCCGGGGGTGCGGCTGCTGGTCGCGGGCAAGGGCGACGAGGAGGAGGCCGTGGCCGGCCTGGCACCCGAGGTCCGCGAGCGGGTGGAGTTCCTCGGCATGGTCTCGGACCGGGAGAAGGCCCGGCTGCTGCGCAGCGTGGACCTGTACGTGGCGCCGAACACCGGCGGGGAGAGCTTCGGGATCATCCTGGTCGAGGCGATGTCGGCGGGCGCCCCGGTGCTGGCCAGCGACCTGGACGCGTTCAAGCAGGTGCTGGACGGCGGGGACGCCGGGGAGCTGTTCCCGGTGGAGGACGCGGACGCGCTGGCCCGTACCGCGCTGCGACTGCTGGGGGATCCGGGGCGGCTGGAGGAGCTGCGCAAGGCGGCCTCGCGGCACGTGCGGCGGTTCGACTGGTCGACGGTCGGGGCGGACATCCTGGCGGTGTACGAGACGGTGACGGCCGGGGCGGCGGCGGCGGTCGAGGAGGACGAGCGCAGCACTCCGAGCCGGAGGACCCGCCGCTGACGACAGCGAGGAGCGACCGGCCAGGTCCTGAGCGCCGGGGGCTTCCGCGGGGCCGGGCGTCGGTGGGGTTAGGGTCGGGCCGACCGCACCACCGACACCCGTGGGGGAACGATGCCGCAGATCTCCGTCGACTACTCGTCCAGCCTGGCCGGGACCTTCGACCGCCGGGAGCTGGGCCTGGCGATCAACCGGCTGGCGGAGGAGACGATCGACGCGAAGCCGGAGTCCTGCAAGACGGTGTTCCGGCAGAGCGAGGAACTGGTGGTCGGCACCACCGGGGTGGTGGGTGACGCCCAGGTGTACGTCGAGTTCCAGATGTTCCCGGGCCGTACGCCGGAGGCGAAGGCGGCGCTGAGCGAGGGCGTGGTGGCGCTGCTGGCGCAGCACGTCCGGCCGCTGCCGGGGACCAGGCTGTTCACCGCGGTGAACATCGCGGACATCGACCGGGGCAGCTACCGCAACGGGACCGTACGGGGCTGACACCGGGCGGGGCGGCCGGTGACACCCGGTAACGTAGCGGCCCGTGACTACCTGGATCTGGGCCGGCGTGGCCGTGGTGCTGTTCGGCATGTACCTGAGTTGGACGGCCGGCCGCTTGGACCGGCTGCACGCCCGGATCGACGCCGCGCGGGCGGCGCTGGACGCGCAGCTGGTCCGCCGGGCCTCGGTGGCGATGGAGCTGGCGACGTCCTCGCTACTGGATCCGGCCACTTCACTACTGCTTCTGGACGCGGCGCACGCGGCCCGGCAGGCCGAGGACGAGCAGCGCGAGGTGGCGGAGAGTCAGCTGAGCCTGGCGCTGCGGGCGGTGTTCGAGGAGCCGGAGCAGGTGGCCGCGCTGGTGGCCGAGCCGGGGGGCGAGGAGGCGGTTCGTGATCTGACGGCCGCCGTGCGGCGGGTGCCGATGGCCCGTCGGTTCCACAACGACGCGGTGCGGGCGGCCCGGGCGGTGCGGGAGCACCGGCTGGTGCGGTACTTCCGGTTGGCGGGCAAGGCGCCGTTCCCGATGGCCTTCGAGATGGACGATGCTCCGCCGCCCGCTCTTACGCCGGAGGGAGCACCTGCTTAGGCTGTCCCCGGATACGGCCCGAATGTCGCATCCCGTCGTCCGGGCTGGACTTGGTGGCGCATGGTTGGCCCACCCGTTCCGCCTACCATAGGGCGATAGCACTGGTTCATCTTCGAGTGAGGTCTCACGTGTCCACCACCCCCACCACCGCAGACCAGCCGCAGATCGGTACCGCCCGGGTCAAGCGCGGCATGGCCGAGCAGCTCAAGGGCGGTGTGATCATGGACGTGGTCAACGCCGAGCAGGCCAAGATCGCCGAGGACGCCGGCGCGGTGGCCGTCATGGCCCTGGAGCGGGTTCCGGCCGACATCCGCAAGGACGGCGGCGTGGCCCGCATGTCCGACCCGAACATGATCGAGGAGATCATCGAGGCGGTCTCCATCCCGGTGATGGCCAAGTCCCGGATCGGCCACTTCGTCGAGGCCCAGGTGCTGCAGTCGCTGGGTGTCGACTACATCGACGAGTCCGAGGTGCTGACCCCGGCCGACGAGGTCAACCACTCGGACAAGTTCGCCTTCACCACCCCGTTCGTCTGCGGCGCCACCAACCTGGGCGAGGCCCTGCGCCGCATCGCCGAGGGTGCGGCCATGATCCGCTCGAAGGGTGAGGCCGGCACCGGCAACGTCGTCGAGGCCGTCCGCCACCTGCGCCAGATCAAGAACGAGATCGCCAAGCTGCGCGGCTTCGACAACAACGAGTTGTACGCCGCCGCCAAGGAGCTGCGCGCCCCGTACGAGCTGGTCAAGGAGGTCGCCGAGCTCGGCAAGCTGCCGGTCGTGCTGTTCTCCGCCGGTGGCGTGGCCACCCCGGCCGACGCCGCGCTGATGCGCCAGCTGGGCGCCGAGGGCGTCTTCGTCGGCTCCGGCATCTTCAAGTCGGGTGACCCGGCCAAGCGCGCCGCCGCCATCGTGAAGGCCACCACCTTCTTCGACGACCCGAAGATCATCGCGGACGCCTCCCGCAACCTGGGCGAGGCCATGGTCGGCATCAACTGCGACACCCTGCCGGAGACCGAGCGCTACGCCAACCGCGGCTGGTAGTCGCCCCTCTCCGAGCCGGCCCGCCGCAGCGCTTCGGTGTGCGGCGGGCCGTGCCGCGTCCTTCCGTAGGTAACGATCGATTGAGGTTGAAGACCGTGAGCACTCCAGTCATCGGTGTCCTCGCCCTGCAGGGCGACGTCCGCGAGCACCTGGTGGCGCTGGCCGAAGCCGACGCGCTCGCCCGTCCGGTGCGTCGTGCCGAGGAGCTGGCCGAGGTCGACGCGCTGGTGATCCCCGGCGGGGAGTCCACCACCATGTCCAAGCTGGCGCTGCTGTTCGGCGTGATGGAGCCGGTGCGCGAGCGGGTCGCCGCCGGCATGCCGGTGTACGGCACCTGCGCGGGCATGATCATGCTGGCCGACAAGATCCTCGACGGCCGGGAGGACCAGGAGGCCGTCGGCGGCATCGACATGACGGTGCGCCGCAACGCCTTCGGCCGCCAGAACGAGTCCTTCGAGTCCGGCATCGCCTTCAAGGGCCTGGACGACGCCCCGGTGCACGGCGTGTTCATCCGCGCCCCCTGGGTCGAGGCGGTCGGCACGGGCGTCGAGGTGCTGGCCGAGCTGCCCGGCGCGGACGGCCCGGAGAGCCGGATCGTGGCCGTGCGCCAGGGCAACCTGCTGGCCACCTCGTTCCACCCGGAGCTCACCGGCGACCACCGGGTGCACGCCTACTTCGTGAAGATGGTCGAGGAGCACCTCGCCACCCGGTAGGCCCCGGCGTAGCCGTGTGCGCCCCACCGGTGACGACACCGGTAAGATCTCATCTGTTCATTTCCATTGGCGACGTAAAGGAGCTGGCGATGTCCGGCCACTCTAAGTGGGCTACCACCAAGCACAAGAAGGCCGTGATCGACGCCAAGCGCGGCAAGCTCTTCGCCAAGATGATCAAGAACATCGAGGTGGCGGCGAGGACCGGCGGGCCCGACCCGGCGGGCAACCCGACCCTCTACGACGCCATCCAGAAGGCGAAGAAGAGCTCGGTCCCGATCGACAACATCAACCGCGCCGTCAAGCGCGGTGGCGGTCTGGAGGCCGGCGGCGCCGACTACCAGACCATCATGTACGAGGGCTACGGCCCGAACGGTGTCGCCGTCCTGATCGAGTGCCTCACCGACAACCGCAACCGCGCGGCCTCCGACGTGCGCGTCGCGATGACCCGCAACGGCGGCTCGATGGCCGACCCGGGCTCGGTGTCGTACCTGTTCAACCGCAAGGGCGTCGTGGTCGTCCCCAAGGCTGACGGCGTGGACGAGGACAAGCTGTTCGAGGTCGTCCTCGACCAGGAGCCCGAGGAGATCAACGACCTCGGCGACTCCTTCGAGATCGTCTCCGAGGCCTCCAAGATGGTCGCCGTGCGCACCGCGCTGGTGGACGCCGGCGTCGACTACGACTCGGCCGAGGCCAACTTCCTCCCGAGCATGCAGGTCGAGCTGGACGTCGACGGCGCCCGCAAGATCCTCAAGCTGATCGACGCGCTGGAGGACAGCGACGACGTGCAGAACGTCTTCGCCAACTTCGACATCTCCGACGAGGTCGGTGCGCAGCTCGACGCCGAGTAACGGTCCCCGGTGATCGTTCTCACTGCCCGGCCCGGTGGTCCCAGGACCGCCGGGCCGGTGTCGTCGGCGGGATTGTCGGACCCGGACGGTAGCCTTCGCAGGTCCTCGCCGTAAGTGGCGGGGCACCGGGGCGAGTGGCGGTGGCGGGTCGCAGAGAGGCGGGGCGTGACGTGCGGGTGCTGGGTGTGGACCCGGGGCTGACCAGGTGCGGGGTCGGCGTGGTCGAGGGTGCGCCGGGCCGGCCGCTGCGGATGGCGGGGGTGGGCGTGGTGCGCACACCGGCCGACGCCGAGATCGGGCAACGGCTGCTGCTGGTAGAGCAGGGCCTGGAGGCCTGGCTGGACGAGCACCGGCCCGACCTGGTCGCGGTCGAGCGGGTCTTCGCCCAGCACAACGTCCGTACCGTGATGGGCACCGCCCAGGCGAGCGCGGTCGCGATGCTCTGCGCCACCCGGCGCGGCATCCCGGTCACCCTGCACACGCCCAGTGAGGTCAAGGCCGCCGTCACCGGCTCCGGCCGGGCGGACAAGGCGCAGGTCACGGCCATGGTGCAGCGTCTGCTGCGGCTGGACGCCCCGCCCAAGCCGGCTGACGCCGCCGACGCGCTGGCGCTGGCCATCTGCCACATCTGGCGCGGCGGGACGACCAACCGGCTGCAGGCCGCGGCGCAGGCCGCCGCCCAGGCCGCCCGCTCCACGGCCCCGAGGGGCTCCTTCTCCGTGAAAGGCAGTAGTCGGTGATCGCCTTCGTGCAAGGGCCGGTGGCGGCCATCTCCTCCGGTGTCGCGGTGGTCGAGGTCGGCGGGGTCGGCATGGCCGTCCAGTGCACCCCGAACACCCTGGCCGGCCTGCGGCTGGGCGAGCCGGCCCGGCTGGCGACCTCGCTGGTGGTCCGGGAGGACTCGCTGACCCTGTTCGGCTTCGCGGACGACGACGAGCGGTCGGTGTTCGAGATCCTCCAGGCCGCGCCGGGCGTCGGCCCCAAGCTGGCCCAGGCGATCCTCGGCGTGCACAGCCCCGACGCGCTGCGCGCCGCGGTGGCCGGCGGGGACGAGAAGGCGCTGGTCGCGGTGCCCGGCATCGGCAAGGCGAAGGCGGCCAAGCTGCTACTGGAGTACAAGGACAAGTTGGGCGCCCCGCACGGCGCGGTGCCCGCGCAGAAGCCGATCGCGAGCGGTCCGGCGCCGTGGAGCGAGCAGCTCCACTCGGCGCTGACCGGCCTCGGCTACGCCCCGCGTGAGGCGGACGAGGCGGTCGCGGCCGTCGCCCCGGAGGCGGAGGCGCAGCAGACCACGGACGTCGGCGCACTGCTGCGGCTCGCCCTGCGCGGCCTCAACCGGGCCCGCTGAATCCACCTGACGACCTGCCCGTTTGTCGACATCGTCGACGCCGCCGACACCCTCGGCAGCGCCGACGCCATCGACAGCATCGACGCCATCGACACCATCGACACCATCGACACCATCGACACCGGAGACTCTGGAGCCCGCGAGGATGTACGACTCGGAACCCGCCGACCGGCTGGTCACGGCCGCCGCCGACGGCGAGGACCAGGCGGTCGAGGCCGCGCTGCGCCCCAAGCTGCTGGACGAGTTCATCGGCCAGGAGCGGGTGCGCGAGCAGTTGTCCCTGGTGCTCCAGGCAGCCCGCAAGCGCGGCAGCGCGCCGGACCACGTGCTGCTGAGCGGGCCGCCCGGGCTGGGCAAGACCACCCTGTCCATGATCATCGCCGCCGAGCTGGGCGCCCCGATCCGGATCACCTCCGGCCCGGCCATCCAGCACGCGGGGGACCTCGCGGCGATCCTCTCCTCGCTCACCGAGGGTGAGGTGCTCTTCCTCGACGAGATCCACCGGATGTCCCGGCCGGCCGAGGAGATGCTCTACATGGCGATGGAGGACTTCCGGGTCGACGTGATCGTCGGCAAGGGCCCGGGGGCCACCGCCATCCCGCTGGAGCTGCCGCCCTTCACCCTGGTCGGCGCCACCACCCGGGCCGGGCTGCTGCCGCCGCCGTTGCGCGACCGCTTCGGCTTCACCGGGCACATGGAGTTCTACGCCCCGGCCGAGCTGCAGAAGGTGGTGCACCGCTCGGCCGCGCTGCTGGACGTGGAGATAGACCCGGCCGGCGCGGCCGAGATCGCGGGGCGCTCGCGGGGCACCCCGCGCATCGCCAACCGGCTGCTGCGCCGGGTCCGCGACTACGCGCAGGTCCGCCACGACGGGGTGGTCACCGTCGGGATCGCCGCCCAGGCGCTGGACGTCTACGAGGTGGACGCCCGCGGTCTGGACCGGTTGGACCGCGCGGTGCTGGACGCGCTGCTGCGGCTGTTCGGCGGCGGTCCGGTCGGTTTGTCGACACTGGCGGTCGCGGTGGGGGAGGAGTCCGAGACGGTCGAGGAGGTGGCCGAGCCGTTCCTGGTCCGGGAGGGGCTGCTGGCCCGCACCCCGCGCGGGCGGATCGCCACCGCCGCCGCCTGGCAGCACCTCGGGATGACCCCACCGGTCCAGACCACTCGAGGCAGTGTGCCGCCCCAGCCGGAGCTGTTCCCGCCGGACGCGGGTTGACCGCTCTCGGCTGAACGGGTGAGAGGCGGCGGCCGTTCCCGGCCCCTCCCGGCGCTGTGCCCCTTGGAGGAGGCGGGGGAGAAGTCCGGGGAATCCGTGCAGGCGGAGGGTCGCCACTTTCGGCGGCAGGATGCGATGCTTGGCGTTGTCCGATCAGTTCGGGGTCGCCTAGACTCCGCCGGACCGCCCCTCTCACCTGACGGGCCGACCCATACCACACAGGCCGCCGGCCGGCGGCCCGTAAAGGACCCTGGCTGCAGTGAACCTCATCATCCTTCTCCTCCCGATCATCGCGATCGTGCTCATGTTCCGGTCGCAGAAGAAGCGCCAGGCGCAGACTCAGCAGATGCAGTCCGCGCTGGAGCCCGGGGCGGGGGTGCGCACCATCGGCGGCCTGTACGCCCAGGTGAAGGCGGTCAACGACGAGACCGTTGAGCTGGAGATCGCGCCTGGCGTGATCACCCACTTCACGAAGAGCGCCATCGCGGCCGTCCTGGACCCCCAGGAGTACGACGCGATCATCAACGGTCGCCCCGCCGACGACGAGCTGTCCGAGCCGGAGGCCGAGGACGCCGACGCCGCGCCGGTCGAGGACAAGCCGCTGACGCTCACCAAGGACAGCGCCGAGAAGGGCGATGTCGAGGGCGGGGCTCCCGCGAGCAAGTAGTACGGCCGGGTAATCCGCCCGGCCGCGCGGCACACTGCCGCGAGCCCACAGGACCTCAGGGCCGCGCACCCGCCATGCCCCCGTCCCGCCACGAGCCGGACGGGGGTCCGGTCGGGAAAGTGGCATGGACAGGGAGAAACGAGCAAGGTGGCAACACCCAAGTCGCGCCCGCGCGACGGCTACCCAGGGCGGGCGCTGGCCCTCATCCTGGTCGTCACCGTCGGACTGGTCGCCCTCATGTTCGGGACGGGCAGCACCAAGCCCCGGCTCGGTATCGACCTCGCCGGCGGCACCAGCATCACGCTGACCGCGAAGTCGAAGGACCCCAAGGCGATCAACAAGTCCAGCATGGACATCGCCGTCGGGATCATCGAGCGCCGCGTCAACGGTATGGGTGTCTCCGAGGCGGAGGTCCAGACCCAGGGCTCGGACACGATCATCGTGAACATCCCCAAGGGCGGCGACAAGCAGAACGCGGCGGACCAGGTCGGTACCACCGCCAAGCTGTTCTTCCGTCCGGTCCTGGCCGTGGCGCCCAGCGGTGTGACCCCGCCCGCGCCCACCGGCTCCCCGTCCGCCGGCGCCTCGGGCACCCCGAACGCCGCTCCGTCGGGCAGTGCCACCGCCTCCGCCGGTGCGAGCCACGCGCCCACCGCCTCCGCCAGCGCGAGCGCCACCAAGCAGGGCCGCTCCGTCGGTGAGGCGCTGGCCGCCGAGGGCTCCAGCCCGAGCCCCGCCGCCACCGGCGTCAGCGGCAGCCCGTCCGCCGCCGGCTCGGCCGCCCCGTCGGCCTCCGGCGCGCCGAGCGCCCAGCCCACCCAGCCGAGCGCCGCCGACCTGACCGCGGCGATGACCCAGGGCACCGTCCCGCCGGAGCTGCAGGCCGCGTTCGCCGCCCTCGACTGCACCAAGCCGGACGCCCGCGCGGCCCAGACCGCTGCCGACGACAAGGCGATGGTCGCCTGCTCGCAGAAGCCCGCGAAGGGCGGCTACTACGAGAAGCTGGCCCTCGGCCCCGTCGCGGTGAAGGGCTCGGACATCTCCAAGGCCCAGCCCAGCCTCGACACCCAGACCGGTGCCGGCTGGCAGGTCCAGCTGCAGTTCAACGGCACCGGCACCGACGCCTTCACCAAGATCACCACCCAGCTGGCCGCCCAGACCCCGCCGACCAACCAGTTCGCCATCGTGCTGGACAACCAGGTCGTCTCGCACCCGCAGGTCAACGGTGCGATCCCGGGCGGTAGCGCGGTCATCACCGGCCAGTTCACCCAGCCCGAGGCGCAGGACCTCTCCAACGTGCTGAGCTACGGCGCGCTGCCGCTGGAGTTCCAGAAGGGCGACATCACCACCGTCTCCCCGGCGCTGGGCAGCGACCAGCTGAAGGCCGGCCTGGTCGCCGGCGCGATCGGCATGCTGCTGGTGGTCGCCTACTCGCTGGTCTACTACCGCGGCCTCGGCCTGGTCTCGATCGCCGGTCTGATCGTCTCGGCGATCCTGACCTACTCGCTGATGAGCCTGCTCGGCAACGCGATCGGTTTCGCGCTGAACCTGCCGGCGGTCTGCGGTGCGATCGTCGCGATCGGTATCACCGCCGACTCCTTCATCGTGTACTTCGAGCGCATCCGCGACGAGGTCCGCGAGGGCGCCCCGCTGCGCCCGGCGGTCCAGCGGGCCTGGCCGCGGGCCCGGCGCACCATCCTGGTCTCGGACTTCGTGTCCTTCCTCTGCGCCGCGGTGCTCTACGTGGTCTCGGTCGGCAAGGTCCAGGGCTTCGCGTTCACCCTGGGCCTGACCACCGCGCTGGACGTCGTGGTGATCTTCCTGTTCACCAAGCCGCTGATCACGCTGCTGGCCCGCCGGAAGTTCTTCTCCGACGGCCACCCGTGGTCCGGTGTGGACCCGAAGCGGCTGGGCGCCCGCCCGCCGCTGCGCAGCAGCCGTCGTCGCAACCCCTCCTCTGCCGCCGTGAAGGAGGCCTGACACCGTGTCGCGCTTCTCCAATCTGGGCCACCGGCTCTACCAGGGCGAGGTCAGCTTCGACTTCGTCGGGCGCCGCAAGCTCTGGTACTCCATCTCCGGCGTGATCGTGCTGGTCGCGGCGATCGGTCTGGCCATGGGCCTGCACCTGGGCATCGAGTTCAAGGGCGGCTCGGTCTACACCGTGACCAAGCCGGGCCTGACGGTCTCGCAGGCGCAGGACACCGCCGACGGGATCGTCTCCTCGCACCCGCTGGTGCAGTCGACGGACAACAACAAGATCCGCATCCAGGTCAGCACCGACGAGCAGAAGAGCTCGGACGAGATCCGCTCGCAGCTCTCGCAGAAGCTCGGCGTGCCGCTGGACACCGTCGAGGCCCAGGTGATCGGCCCCAGCTGGGGCAAGCAGATCTCCAACAAGGCGCTCACCGGCCTGGTCGTCTTCATGGTCCTGGTGACGGTCTACCTGGCGATCGCCTTCGAGTGGCGGATGGCACTGGCCGCCCTGGTCGCGCTGATCCACGACCTCCTGATCACCATCGGTGTCTACGCCCTGGTCGGCTTCGAGGTCACCCCCGGCACGGTGATCGGCTTCCTGACGATCCTCGGGTACTCGCTCTACGACACGGTCGTCGTCTTCGACACCGTGAAGGAGAACGCCAAGGGGCTCACCAAGCAGAACAAGCTCACCTACAGCGAGGCGGCCAACGCGGGCCTCAACCAGACCCTGGTGCGCTCGCTCAACACCACCGTGGTGGCGCTGCTGCCGGTCGCCGCGCTGCTGTTCATCGGTGGCGGCCTGCTGGGCGCCGGCACCCTGAACGACATCTCGCTCGCGCTGTTCATCGGCCTCGCGGCCGGTGCCTACTCCTCGATCTGCGTCGCCACCCCGCTGCTGGCGCAGCTCAAGGAGGAGCAGCCGGAGATGAAGGCGCTGCGCAAGCGCGTCCTGCAGCACCGGGCCGCGGCCGCCAAGGCTGAGGCCTCGGGCGAGGCGGCGACGGACGCGGCCGTGGAGAACGACCAGCCTGCGGGTATGGTCGGTCAGCGCGGTCGCGCGGCCGGCACCCCGCGTGCCAAGGGCCGTCCGTCCACCAAGCGCTGATCCGAACCCGACCCTGAGGACAGAACCGTGACCACCGCCGACATCGCACTGGCCGAGCTGCTGAACAGCCGGATCCGGGACGTCCCGGACTACCCGAAGCCGGGTGTGCTGTTCAAGGACATCGCGCCGCTGCTCGCCGACGCCGAGGCCTTCGGCGCCCTCACCAGGGCGCTGGCCGACCGGGCGCAGGTGCTCGGGGCGACCAAGGTGGTGGGCCTGGAGGCGCGCGGCTTCGTGCTGGCGGCTCCGGCGGCCTTCGCGGCCGGGCTCGGCTTCGTGCCGATCCGCAAGCAGGGCAAGCTGCCCGGCGAGGTGTTCCGGCGCTCGTACGAGCTGGAGTACGGCTCGGCGACGCTGGAGGTGCAGTGCGACGCCTTCGCGCCCGGTGAGCGGGTGCTGGTGGTGGACGACGTGCTGGCCACCGGTGGCACCATCGGGGCCTCGCTGGACCTGGTGAAGGAGGCGGGCGCCGAGCTGGCGGGCGTCGTGGTGCTGATGGAGCTGGGTTTCCTGGACGGCCGCGAGCGGTTGGCCGGGCACCTGGGCGACGCTCCGCTGGAGACGCTGGTCACGGTCTGAAGCGCATGACGGAAGGGCGGCGGGCGGGTCATCCGACCCCCGCCCAAACCCATACCGGCCCGGCCCGCTGTACCGCGGGCCGCCCCGCGCGGTACCCA
>NZ_JBHXEG010000067.1:7914-27977 GCF_042724935.1 Kitasatospora sp. NPDC127060 | reverse complement strand
TTTCTTTTTTTTATTTTCCCCTTGGCCGGCCGGGGGCGGTGGGCTCTTGCTTTTCCGCCTTGGGGGGGGCGGGGGCGTGCCACTCGCCCCCCCCCCCCCCTCCCGCTTCCGGGCCCGGCCGGATGAACGGCGGGCCGCCCGGCTCGGTACCATGAAGATTCATCCCCTTCCGGTTGCGCCCGGACCGTACGGGCCTCGGCAGGGGTCGGCCCCGGTGCCCCGAGGAGTGTCCTTGCCCGACGAGGTTGTGCCCACGGCCGCAGCGGCCGCCCCCGAAGACCGCCCCACGCCCTCGGGGGCCACCCCGGCACGCCCGACACCGACCTCCTCGCGCCAGCTCCCCCCGCTCGGCCGCGGCTCCGGCACCGGCGGTGGGATGCGCGCCCGACTGGCCCGCCTCGGCGGCCAGCGCTCCAGCGTGCTCAACCCCGTCCTGGAGCCGCTGTTCCGCTCGATCCGGGCGAACGACCCCAAGGCCGACCCGGCGCTGCTGCGCGACATCGAGCGCGCCTACGCCGTCGCCGAGAAGTGGCACCGCGGGCAGAAGCGGAAGAGCGGGGACCCGTACATCACCCACCCGCTGGCCGTCGCGACCATCCTGGCCGAGCTGGGCATGGACGCCCCGACGCTGATGGCCGGGCTGCTGCACGACACCGTCGAGGACACCGACTACGGCCTGGAGACCCTGCGCAAGGACTTCGGCGACTCGGTGGCCCTGCTGGTCGACGGCGTCACCAAGCTGGACCGGGTCAAGTTCGGCGAGGCCGCGCAGGCCGAGACGGTCCGCAAGATGGTCGTGGCGATGGCCAAGGACCCCCGGGTCCTGGTGATCAAACTGGCCGACCGCCTGCACAACATGCGCACGATGCGCTACCTCAAGCGGGAGAAGCAGGAGAAGAAGGCCCGCGAGACGCTGGAGATCTACGCCCCGCTGGCGCACCGGCTGGGCATGAACACCATCAAGTGGGAGCTGGAGGACCTCGCCTTCGCGATCCTCTACCCCAAGATGTACGACGAGATCGTCCGGCTGGTCGCCGAGCGCGCCCCCAAGCGGGACGAGTACCTGGCGACCGTGATCGACCAGGTCCAGGCGGACCTGCGCGGCGCCCGGATCACCGCCTCCGTCACCGGCCGGCCGAAGCACTACTACTCGGTCTACCAGAAGATGATCGTCCGCGGCCGGGACTTCGCGGAGATCTACGACCTGGTGGGCATCCGGGTCCTGGTCGACACCGTCCGCGACTGCTACGCGGCGCTGGGCACCATCCACGCGCGGTGGAACCCGGTGCCGGGGCGGTTCAAGGACTACATCGCGATGCCCAAGTTCAACATGTACCAGTCGCTGCACACCACGGTGATCGGTCCCGGCGGCAAGCCCGTCGAACTCCAGATCCGCACCTTCGACATGCACCGGCGGGCCGAGTACGGCATCGCCGCGCACTGGAAGTACAAGCAGCGGGCCGTCGCCGGGGCCTCCAAGGTCCGCACCGACACCCCGACCCAGGTCCGCAAGGACGACAAGGCCGGCGCCGTCAACGAGATGGCCTGGTTGCGGCAGCTGCTGGACTGGCAGAAGGAGACCGCCGACCCGGGCGAGTTCCTGGAGTCGCTGCGCTTCGACCTGGCCAGCAACGAGGTCTTCGTCTTCACCCCCAAGGGCGACGTGATAGCCCTGCCGGCCGGCGCCACCCCGGTGGACTTCGCCTTCGCGGTGCACACCGAGGTCGGCTACCGGACCATAGGGGCCCGGGTCAACGGACGGCTGGTGCCGCTGGAGTCGACCCTGGAGAACGGCGACACCGTCGAGGTGTTCACCTCCAAGGCGGAGAACGCCGGCCCCTCCCGGGACTGGCTGGGCTTCGTCAAGTCCCCGCGCGCCCGCAACAAGATCCGCGCCTGGTTCTCCAAGGAGCGCCGCGAGGAGGCGATCGAGCACGGCAAGGAGGCGATCGTCCGGGCGATGCGCAAGCAGGGCCTGCCGATCCAGCGGATCCTGACCGGCGACTCGCTGGTCACCCTGGCCCACGAGATGCGCTACCCCGACATCTCCTCGCTCTACGCCGCCATCGGCGAGGGTCACGTCGCCGCGCAGAACATCGTCCAGAAGCTGGTCCAGGCGCTCGGCGGCGAGGAGGGGGCCACCGAGGACCTCGCCGAGACGGCCACCCCGACCCACGACAACCGCCGGGCGGTGCGCCGCCGGGCCAAGGGCGACCCGGGCGTGATCGTCAAGGGCGTCGAGGACGTCTGGGTCAAGCTGTCCCGTTGCTGCACCCCGGTGCCGGGCGACCCGATCGTCGGCTTCGTCACCCGCGGCAACGGCGTCTCGGTGCACCGCGCCGACTGCGTCAACGTCGAGTCGCTGAGCCAGCAGCCCGAGCGGATGATCGACGTCGAGTGGGCGGCCACCCAGTCCTCGGTCTTCCTGGTGGCCATCCAGGTCGAGGCGCTGGACCGCTCCCGGCTGCTCTCGGACGTCACCAGGGTGCTCTCCGACCAGCACGTCAACATCCTGTCGGCGGCGGTCCAGACCTCCCGGGACCGGGTGGCGATGAGCCGCTTCACCTTCGAGATGGGCGACCCCAAGCACCTGGGCCACGTGCTCAAGGCGGTGCGCGGCGTCGAGGGCGTGTACGACGTCTACCGGGTCACCTCGGCCCGCAAGTGAGGCGCGGCGCCGACAGCCCCGGCGCATGAGGAAGGCCCCCGGGGAGCACCCCGGGGGCCTTCGCCGTTCAGCGGGCCGGTGGATCAGCCGCTGAACTCCTCCTGGCTCTTGTGCGCCTGCTCCAGCAGGGTCTGCACGCCGGACAGCTCGGCCTCCAGCTTGGCGGTCCTGGAGGCGTTGCCGGCGGCACGGGCCTTGTCCAGGTCGGCCTGGATCTTGTCGGCCTTCGCCTGGAACAGGCCCACCATGCCGGCCGCGCGGGCCTTGGCCTCCGGGTTGGAGCGCTTCCACTCGCTGTCCTCGGCCTCGCGGATGGCCCGCTCGACCGCGTTCAGCCGGCCGTCCAGCTTCGGACGGACGTCGCGCGGCACGTGGCCGATGGCCTCCCAGCGCTCGTTGACCTCGCGCAGCGCGGCCTTGGCGGCCTTGAGGTCGGTGATCGGCAGGATCGCCTCGGCCTCGGTGGCCAGCGCCTCCTTGAGCTTCTGGTTCTCCACCTGCTCGGCGTCCCGCTCGCTGAACACCGCGGAACGGGCCTGGAAGAAGACGTCCTGGGCGCCGCGGAACCGCGCCCACAGCTCGTCCTCGACGTCGCGCTGCGCCCGGCCGGCGGCCTTCCAGCGCGCCATCAGGTCGCGGTAGGCGGCCGCGGTGGTGCCCCAGTCGGTGGACGAGGAGAGCGCCTCGGCCTCGGAGACCAGCGCCTCCTTGACCTGCCGGGCCTGCTCGCGCTCGGCGTCCAGAGTCGCGAAGTGCGCCTTGCGGTGCTTGGAGAAGACCGAGCGGGCGTGCGAGAAGCGGTGCCACAGCTCGTCGTCGCTCTTGCGGTCCAGCCGCGGCAGGCCCTTCCAGGTGTCCACCAGGGCGCGCAGCCGGTCGCCGGCCTCCCGCCACTGGGTGGACTCGGCGAGCTGCTCGGCCTCGGAGACCAGGGCCTCCTTGGCGGAGCGGGTCTCGTCCTGGGCCTTGGCGCGGGCGGCCTTGCGCTCCTCCCGCCGGCTCTCGATCTCACCGGTGAGCGTGTCCAGCCGCTTGGCCAGCGCGTCCAGGTCACCCACCGCGTGGCCCTCGGTCACCTGAGCGCGGAGGTGCTCCAGCGCGGTCTGGGCGTCCTTGGCGGCCAGGTCGGTGGTGCGCACCCGCTTCTCCAGCAGGCCGATCTCCACCTCGATGCCCTGGTACTTGCGCTCGAAGTAGGCGAGGGCCTCCTCGGGCGAGCCGGCCTGCCAGGAACCCACGACGCGTTCGCCGTCGGCCGTCCTGACGTACACGGTGCCCTGCTCGTCCACACGGCCCCACGGGTCGCTGCTCATAGCGCGTCCTCCACATGACGTCGCGCCCGCGCCGGGGCGGCGCGCGACCGTCGTCCACAGTTGATGTGCGGCGGACCGATGAGTCCGCCGTCCCCGTCCGCCGTGCCTTGCTGCCGAGGGTGACGGCTAGGCGGGTCCGGGCACCCTATACAACGCCAACATAGGCGACCAGGCCCGGTGCTGTCCGCATCCGGGCCGGGCGATTTCGGTCCGGGGCCGGGCGGGGGGCGTTTCGCGCGCCCGCCGCCGGTGGCCCCGGGGTCGATCAACCCTTGGACACCGTAACCGAGTTGAGCGTGACGTCGGCCATCGGGTGGCCGTCCGGGGAGCCCTCCAGGGTGCCCGCGGCGGCGATCTTCTGGACCACGTCCAGGCCGCCGGTGATCTTGCCGAACGGGGTGTAGCTCGGCGGCAGCTGGGTGTCCTTGTAGACCAGGAAGAACTGGCTCCCGTTGGTGCCCGGGCCGGAGTTGGCCATCGCCACGGTGCCCGCCGGGTAGGTCGCGCCGGTCAGGTTCTCGTCCGCGAACTTGTAGCCGGGGCTGCCCGAGCCGCTGGCGGTCGGGTCGCCGCACTGGAGCACGAAGATGCCGTCGGTGGTCAGCCGGTGGCACTTGGTGTGGTCGAAGAACTGCTCGCCCGCCAGGAAGTTGAACGAGTTGACGGTGTGCGGGGCCTTGGCCGCGTCCAGCGCGATGGTGACCTTGCCGCAGTTGCTGTCCAGCGACATGGTGTACGAGGCACCCTGGTCGATCGACATGGCCGGCTCGGCCTTGAACTGCTTGTTGTTGGGCGAGCCCGCCGCCGGGGTGGCACAGCCCTCGACCGGCTTGCGGGTCGGCGTGGCGGCCGGGTCGGCCTGGGTCGGCGCGGCCTGCGCGCTGGAGGCGGTCGACGCGCTCTTGTCCTTGTCGTCGGAGCTGAACGCGCCGGTGGCGAACAGCGTTCCACCGCCGGCCAGCACCACGACGGCGAGCGAGGCGCCCAAGATCGTGTTGCGCCGCCTGCGGGCGGACGCCGCCTCGGCGCGGCGCTGCATCTGGCGCTCGTACTTCTCGCGGGCGAGCTGCCGCCGCCGCTGTTCGCTGCTGACCACCGGCCGTGTCTCCTGAGCATGTGCGGGAAAAGTGGATGGGTTCCGGAGCGGATCATCGCACCCATCGGCGGCCAAGTGTAGGGACCGGGCCCGTAAGGACGCGGTGAACCTGTCAGGCGCCCGGGCCCGTCACCGCGGATCTGGTTCGCAACCGGACCCGGACCGCCGGTAGGCTTCCCTTACGTCATCACTACTGGTAGCCACCGCAGCCCCCGCCGCACAGACCCGAAGGACGCGCGTGTTCATCGCCGGATTCCCCGCTGGAGCGTGGGGCACCAACTGCTACCTGGTCGCCCCGGGGGCGGGCGAGGAGTGCGTGATCGTCGACCCCGGCCACCAGGCCGCGCGCGGCGTCGAGGAGCTCATCCGTGAGCACCGGCTCAAGCCCGTCGCCGTCCTGCTCACCCACGGCCACATCGACCACGTCGCCTCGGTGGTCCCGGTCTGCGGCGCCCGTGGCATCCCGGCCTGGATCCACCCCGAGGACCGGTACATGATGTCCGACCCGGAGAAGTCGCTCGGCCGCTCCCTGGGCACCCAGCTGATGGGCGAGCTGACCGTCGGCGAGCCCGACGACGTGCGCGAGCTCACCGACGGCAGCGTGCTGGAGCTGGCCGGCCTGCAGCTCACCGTGGACCACGCCCCGGGCCATACCGGGGGGTCGGTGACCTTCCGGACGCCCGGTGCCGAGGACCTCCCCCCGGTGCTGTTCTCGGGCGACCTGCTGTTCGCCGGCTCCATCGGGCGTACCGACCTCCCGGGCGGGGACGGCGAAGCGATCATGCGCTCGCTGGCCCGGGTGTGCCTGCCCCTCGACGACTCCACCGTGGTCCTCTCCGGCCACGGCGGACAGACCACCATCGGCCGCGAGCGCGCCACCAACCCCTACCTCCGAGAGGCAGCGGGGGCGGCCGGCGCCCCGGCTTTCCCGCGACGAGGAATGTGACGGAAGAGAAGTTGAGCACCTTCACCGCCCCCAAGGGCACCTACGACCTGCTGCCCCCCAGCTCCGCGACCTTCCTGGCGATCCGCGAGCGCATCGCCGCGCCCGCCCGCCGGGCCGGTTACGGCTACGTCGAGACCCCGGTCTTCGAGGACGTGAAGCTGTTCTCGCGCGGTGTCGGCGAGTCCACCGACATCGTCTCCAAGGAGATGTACACCCTCACCACCAAGGGCGGCGACGAGCTCGCACTGCGCCCGGAGGGCACCGCCTCGGTGCTGCGCGCCGCGCTCCAGGCCAACCTGCACAAGCAGGGCAACCTGCCGGTCAAGCTCTGGTACTCCGGCTCGTACTACCGCTACGAGCGCGCCCAGAAGGGCCGCTACCGCCAGTTCTCCCAGGTCGGCGCGGAGGCGATCGGTGCCGAGGACCCGGCGCTGGACGCCGAGCTGATCATCCTGGCCGACGACGCCTTCCGCTCGCTGGGCCTGCGCGACTACTCGCTGCTGCTCAACAGCCTCGGCGACAAGCAGTGCCGCCCGGTCTACCGCGCCGCCCTGATCGAGTTCCTCGCCGGCCTGGACCTGGACGAGGACACCCGCCGCCGCGCCGAGATCAACCCGCTGCGCGTCCTGGACGACAAGCGCGAGTCGGTGCAGCAGCAGCTGGTCGGCGCCCCGATGCTGCGCGACTTCCTCTGCGAGGAGTGCAAGGCGTACGACGAGAAGGTGCGCGAGCTGCTCACCGCCAACGGCGTCGCCTTCGTCGACGACCCGAAGCTGGTCCGCGGCCTGGACTACTACACCCGCACCACCTTCGAGTTCGTGCACAACGGCCTCGGCGCCCAGTCCGCGATCGGCGGCGGCGGCCGCTACGACGGCCTGTCCGAGATGATCGGCGGCCCGGCGCTGCCGTCCGTCGGCTGGGCCCTCGGCGTGGACCGCACCTACCTGGCGCTGGAGGCCGAGGGCGTCGACCTCGAACTGCCGGCCGCCACCTCCGTCTACGCCGTCGCGCTCGGCGAGGAAGCCAAGAACCTGCTGTTCGCCAAGGTGGTCGAGCTGCGCCGGGCCGGCGTCGCCACCGACCTCGCCTTCGGCGTCAAGAGCATCAAGAACGCCATGAAGTCCGCCGACCGGTCCGGCGCCCGCTTCGCCCTGATCGCCGGGGACCGGGACCTCGCCGAGGGCGTCGTCCAGCTCAAGGACATGAGCACCGGCGAGCAGACCCCCGTCGCCCTCGACGCACTCGTCACCACCCTGAAGGAGAAGCAGCTGTGATCCGCACGCACGACGCGGGCACGCTCCGCCCGGAGCACGCAGGCACCACCGTCACCCTGGCCGGCTGGGTCGCCCGCCGCCGCGACCACGGCGGCGTCGCCTTCATCGACCTGCGCGACGCCTCCGGCACCGTGCAGATCGTGGTCCGCGACCTCGACTCGGTGCACGGCCTGCGGGCCGAGTACTGCGTCAAGGTCGTCGGCGACGTCCGGGTCCGCCCCGAGGGCAACGAGAACCCGGACATCCCGACCGGCGCCGTCGAGGTCGTCGTCAGCGAGATCGAGGTGCTCTCCGAGGCCGCCCCGCTGCCGTTCCCGGTCGCCGAGTACGAGCCCGGCACGGTCAACGAGGAGGTCCGGCTGCGCTACCGCTACCTGGACCTGCGCCGTGAGGGCCCGGCCAAGGGCCTGCGGCTGCGCTCCAAGGTCAACAACATCATCCGCCGGGTGATGGAGGAGAACGACTTCCTCGACATCGAGACGCCGTACCTCACCCGCTCCACCCCCGAGGGCGCCCGCGACTTCCTCGTCCCGGTCCGCCTGCAGCCCGGCCACTGGTACGCCCTGCCGCAGTCGCCCCAGCTGTTCAAGCAGCTGCTGATGGTGGCCGGGATGGAGCGCTACTACCAGATCGCCCGCTGCTTCCGCGACGAGGACTTCCGCGCCGACCGGCAGCCGGAGTTCACCCAGCTGGACATCGAGGCCTCCTTCGTCGACCAGGAGGACATCCTGGCCCTCGGCGAGAAGATCGTCGGCTCGATCTGGCGCGAGGTGCACGGCTACGAGGTCCCCAACCCGCTGCCGCGGATGACCTACGCGGACGCCATGGGCCGCTACGGCTCCGACAAGCCGGACGTCCGCTTCGGCCAGGAACTGACCGACCTCACCGAGTACTTCAAGGGCACCGAGTTCCGGGTGTTCCAGGCCCCGTACGTCGGCGCCGTGGTCATGCCGGGCGGCGCCTCCCAGCCGCGCAAGCAGCTGGACGCCTGGCAGGACTGGGCCAAGGCGCGCGGCGCCAAGGGCCTGGCCTACGTGCTGATCGACGCCGAGACCGGCGAGCTGCGCGGCCCGGTCGCCAAGAACCTCTCCGAGGAGCACCTTGCCGGCCTCGCCGCCGCGGCCGGTGCCAAGAACGGCGACGCGGTCTTCTTCGCGGCCGGCAAGGAGCGCGCCTCGCAGGAGCTGCTGGGCGCCGCCCGTCTGGAGATCGGCCGCCGCTGCGGGCTGATCGACGAGTCCAAGTGGGCCTTCCTCTGGGTCGTCGACTTCCCGATGTTCGAGCCGATCGAGGACGACAAGGGCCAGTTCCAGGGCTGGCACGCGGTGCACCACCCGTTCACCGCCCCGACCGCGGAGTCGCTGGACACCTTCGACACCGACCCGGGCTCGGCCCTGTCCAACGCCTACGACCTGGTGCTCAACGGCTCGGAGCTGGGCGGCGGTTCGATCCGCATCCACCAGCGGGACGTGCAGAAGCGGGCGTTCGACGCGATCGGCCTGTCCGAGGAGGAGGCGGCCTCGCAGTTCGGCTTCCTGCTGGACGCCTTCAACTACGGCCCGCCGCCGCACGGCGGGGTCGCCTTCGGCCTCGACCGGATCGTCACCCTGCTGGGCGGGTACGACACCATCCGCGACGTCATCGCCTTCCCGAAGACGTCCACCGGTGGCGACCCGCTGACCGGCGCCCCGACCCCGATCACCCCGGCGCAGCGCCGCGAGGCCGGCGTGGACGCCCAGCCGAAGGTCCGCGAGGACGCCAAGCCCGAGGCCCAGCCCAAGGGCTGACGCCACGTCATACGCGCTAACCTTCAACGGCCCCGGACGGTCCACCCACCGTCCGGGGCCGGTCCACAACGGCGTGCGACACAGGGAGAGTTGACACGTGAAGGTCACTACGAGAGTCGAGTGTCCGGAGGACGCCCCGGCGACCAGACGCGTGCACATGGCCGCGTTCCCCGGGCCGGACGAGGCCGACCTGGTGGACGCGCTGCGCCGCGACCCCGCCTGGCTGCCCGGACTGTCGCTGGTCGCGGTGGACGACACCGGGCTGGTGATCGGGCACGCCCTGCTGACCCGGCTGCGGGTCGGCGACGGCGGCGGGACCGGTGACGCGCTGGCGCTCGCCCCGGTCGCGGTGGCGCCCGAGTGGCAGCGCCGGGGCGTCGGCGAACTCGTCGTCCGGGCCGCGCTGTCGGCCGCCGAGGCGGCGGGGGAGAAGCTGGTGGTCGTGCTCGGCGACCCGGGCTACTACGGGCGGTTCGGCTTCGCCCCGGCCGGGCGGCACGAGGTCTCCGGCCCGTTCGAGGTGCCGGAGGCGTACTTCCAGGCGCTCCCGCTGCCGGCCTACGACGGCGGCCCGCGCGGGCTCTGCCGCTACCCGGAGCCGTTCGTCGCGGTGTAGTCCCGAGCCCCCGACCTGCGGCACCACCGTTCTGCGCCTACGGTGAAGGGTCATCGGCAGCAGTCGGACGGAGGACCCGAGGGTGGTAGGGGAGCAGCGGACCGCGAAGTCGGAACGACTGGGCAAGAAGCCGTACGAGCGGGAGCTGCTGCGACTGCAGCAGGAGCTGGTGAAGCTCCAGGAGTGGGTGCGGGTCGAGGGCGCCCGCCTGGTGGTGGTCTTCGAGGGGCGGGACGCGGCCGGCAAGGGCGGGGCGATCAAGCGGGTGACGGAGTACCTGAACCCGCGCATCGCCCGGGTCGTGGCGCTGCCCACCCCGACCGAGCGGCAGAAGACCCAGTGGTACTTCCAGCGGTACGTCGAACACCTGCCGGCGGCCGGGGAGATCGTGCTGTTCGACCGCAGCTGGTACAACCGGGCCGGGGTCGAGCGGGTGATGGGCTTCTGCAGCGACGAGGAGTACTGGCAGTTCCTGCACCAGTGCCCGACCTTCGAGCAGATGCTGATCGAGGCGGGCATCCTGCTGCGCAAGTACTGGTTCTCGGTGAGCGACACCGAGCAGCAACAGCGCTTCCGGGACCGGCTGGAGGACCCGATGAAGCGCTGGAAGCTCTCCCCGATGGACGTGGAGTCGATCACCCACTGGGAGGACTACTCGCGGGCCAAGGACGAGATGTTCGTCTACACCGACATCCCGCAGTCGCCCTGGCACGTGGTGGAGAGCGACGACAAGCGCCGGGCCCGGATCAACATGATCGCCCACCTGCTCTCCTCGGTGCAGTACCACGAGGTCACCCCGCCCAGCATCGAGCTGCCGCCCCGCCCGGCCCCCCGCGGCTACCAGCGGCCCCCGCGCGACCTGCAGAAGTACGTTCCGGACCACGCCGCCGGACTGGCGCAGCGGGGACGTCGCGACGGCGGGGCCGTCGGTCGGCTGAACTAGGCTTCCGGTGTGGACGAACCGGACCTCTTCACCGCCGCCGCCGAGGAACGCCAGGCCAGGGAGCCCGGGCGGGCCCCGCTGGCGGTACGGATGCGCCCGCGCACCCTGGACGAGGTGGCCGGGCAGCGGCAGTTGCTGAAGCCGGGCTCGCCGCTGCGGCGGCTGGTCGCCAACTCGCGCGGGCCGGCGGCCACCAGTTCGGTGATCCTCTGGGGGCCGCCCGGGACCGGCAAGACCACCCTCGCGCACGTGATCAGCCAGGCCGTGGAGGGCCGGTTCGTCGAGCTGTCCGCGATCACCGCCGGGGTCAAGGAGGTCCGGGCGGTGATCGACGGGGCCCGGCGGGCGGTCGGGATGTCCGGCCGGGAGACGGTGCTGTTCCTGGACGAGATCCACCGCTTCTCCAAGGCCCAGCAGGACTCGCTGCTGCCCGCGGTCGAGAACCGCTGGGTCACCCTGATCGCGGCGACGACCGAGAACCCGTACTTCTCGGTGATCTCCCCGCTGCTGTCCCGCTCGCTGCTGCTCACCCTGGAGTCGCTGACCGACGAGGACATCCGGGCGCTGCTGCGCCGCGCGGTGGCCGACGAGCGCGGCCTGGAGGGCGCGCTGGAGCTGACCGCGGAGGCCGAGGACCACCTGGTGCGGCTGGCCGGCGGGGACGCCCGGCGGGCGCTGACCACGCTGGAGGCGGCGGCCGGGGCGGCGCTGGAGAAGGGCGAGGCGAGCATCTCGCTGGCCACCACCGAGACCGCCGTCAACCAGGCGGCGGTGCGCTACGACAAGGACGGCGACCAGCACTACGACGTGGCCAGCGCGCTGATCAAGTCGATCCGCGGCAGCGACGTGGACGCCACCCTGCACTACCTGGCCCGGATGATCGAGGCGGGGGAGGACCCGCGGTTCATCGCCCGCCGGCTGATGATCTCGGCCAGTGAGGACGTCGGCCTGGCCGATCCGACGGCCCTGCAGACGGCGGTGGCGGCGGCCCAGGCGGTGGCGCTGATCGGCTTCCCGGAGGCCCGGATCATCCTCTCCCAGGCGGCGATCGCGCTGGCCCTGGCGCCCAAGTCCAACTCGGCCTACCTGGCGATCGACGCGGCGCTGGCCGACGTCCGGCAGGGACTGGCCGGGGCCGTCCCGCCGCATCTGCGGGACGCCCACTACGGCGGCGCGGGCAAGCTCGGCCACGGCAAGGGCTACCAGTACCCGCACGACCTGCCGGAGGGCATCGCCGCCCAGCAGTACGCGCCGGACTCGGTGCACGGCCGGGAGTACTACCGGCCGAACCGGCGCGGCGGCGAGGTGCGGTACGCGGACACCGTGGAGTGGACCCGCGGGCGGCTGCGCGGGGAGCGCCGGGTGGAGAGGAAGGCCGAGCCGGCGGAGCAGAAGGCCGAGGAGAAGCCCGGGGAAGAGAAGGAGTGATCGACGGGTATACTTCGTCGGAGTGCCATGTCCCGGGACGGCGGCGGGGGAGACCCCACCGACCGGCCGCACCAGCGGGGCGATGGCGGTAGGCCTCCTCCGGGAGGTCCGCAACAGGAGCGTCGCGCACCGTTTCGGTGTCGCGGACGGCCCGGACATCCGGGCCCTTCGTGTGACCAGCACTTCATGTGCCCGGCTCCGGAGAGCGGCTGATCCCTTCGCGTAGGCGTCGGGGTTTTCTCCGGGTCGCGACATGCGACCTCCGTCAACACCTGGTGGAAGCCGTATTCGTAAGCAAGGAAGGTTTGGTTCATGGCGAACCAGAAGCGTCCCAAGGTCAAGATCGCGCGTGCGCTCGGCGTGCCGCTGACCCCGAAGTCCGTCAAGTACTTCGAGGCCCGCCCGTACCCGCCCGGCCAGCACGGCCGTGGTCGCAAGCAGAACTCGGACTACAAGGTCCGTCTGCTCGAGAAGCAGCGTCTGCGCGCCCAGTACGACCTGAGCGAGAAGCAGATGGCGCGCGCGTTCGACCGCGCGAAGAAGGCCGAGGGCAAGACCGGTGAGGCGCTCGTCGCCGACCTGGAGACCCGTCTGGACTCCCTGGTCCTGCGTTCGGGCATCGCCCGCACCATCTACCAGGCCCGCCAGATGGTCGTCCACGGCCACATCGAGGTCAACGGCGGCAAGGTCAACAAGCCGTCGTTCCAGATGAAGCCGGGCTTCGTGGTCACCGTCCGCGAGCGCTCCAAGGAGAAGGTCCCCTTCCAGGTCGCCCGTGAGGGTGGCTACGCGGGTGAGGGCCAGACCCCGAAGTACCTCGAGGTCAACCTGAAGGCCCTGGCCTTCCGCCTGGACCGTGCGCCGCAGCGCAAGGAGGTTCCGGTGATCTGTGACGAGCAGCTGGTCGTCGAGTACTACTCGCGCTGACCCGCGCTCGGTTCGCACTTCGCGGAACCGGCAGCGAGCCCCCGTCGCCTTTCGAGGCGGCGGGGGCTCGCCCCTTTTCCGGTGTTCGGTCTACAGCTCCTCGCCGGTCATCGCGGCGGCCAGCCGCAGGTGCGGGCGGGCCTCCTCGGCGCGGCCCTGGCGCTCCAGGGTGCGGCCGAGCATCAGCCTGGCGTAGTCCTCGGCCGGGTCGAGGTCGAGGACGCGGCGCAGTTCGGCCTCGGCGCGGCCGAGCTGGGCGGAGTGGAAGTAGCTGCGGGCGAGCAGCAGCCGGACGGAGAGGTTGGCCGGCTCCTCGGCCAGCACGCCCTCCAGCATGCGGGCGGCATCGGTGTACGCCTTGGACTCGAAGTAGAAGTTCGCGAGGCGGTACTCGTCGTGGATGGCCATGGTGCTCCTTCCGGGTGGATCCTTGCCTGCTCAAGCAATCGGCAAGCTTCACCTATTCCGCGCCGGTGCCGGGGCCGGCGCGGGCGGCACCGAGCAGGGGCCCGGGCCGGGTTCCGGGCCGTCCGCCGAGCCCCCGCCGCCGAGCGCCCGGCAGACGGCGGCGTCCAGGTCCAGCCGCCCGCCCGCCCGGTAGCAGTCCTCGTACTCCTGCTCGGTCAGCCCGGCGCGGGCCCGCTCGGCGCACTGCTGGTGGGTGCCGAAGAAGGAGCGCGAGCCGAGGAACGGGTTGCCGACCGCGCGCCAGATCCGGTGTGCGGCGCCCTGCAGCACCCGGGCCTCGCACAGGTCGGCCGGCTCGCCCGGCCCGGCGGGCTCGGTCTCCAGCAGCGCGAGCAGGTCGATCCCCAGCACGATGCCGAGCAGGTCGTGGAAGTGGTGGTTCAGCCGGACGCACTCGCGGGCCAGGGTGCGGGCCGGCTGGACGGCGCCGTCCAGGTAGTGCGAGTACGCCATCGCGTACAGCACGTAGGCGTACGCCCACTGCTCGCCGTGCTCCTCGCAGACCTCGCGGGCCTGGCCGAACCACAGCTCGCCGCTGTCCAGGTCGCCCTGGAACAGGTAGGCGAGGCCCAGCTCGACCATGGCCATCACCACGTTGCTGTTGAGCTCGCCGATGGTCCGGTAGTGCCAGAGCGCCTCCTCGAACAGCTCGGCGGCCCGCTCCGGGTCGTCGCCGATCAGGGCGGCGCAGCCCTGGCGGTGGACGGCGTAGGCGAGGGCCCGGTCGTCGCCGGTGTCCAGGGCCTGGCGGCGGCACTCCTCCAGCGCGGGCCGGGCGGCGCCGAGGTCGCCCTGCAGCGTGGCCATGTAGCCGGTCACCCAGAGGGCCTTGGCCCGGGCCTCGGTGGGATCACGGTCCAGGGCGAGCGCGCGGTCCAGCCAGTGCCGGCCCTCGCCGAGGTGGCCGCAGCCGACCCAGTAGAACCAGAGGGTGCCGGCCAGCAGCAGGGCGATCTGCTCCTCGCCGGGCTCAGCGAGGCAGAACTCCAGCGCGGCGCGCAGGTTGGTGTGGGCGAGCCGGGTGCGCTCGGCGGTCTCGGCCTGCCGGGGGCCGAACCACTCCACCTCGCCCCAGGTGGCGACGCCCAGGTACCAGTCCCGGTGGCGGCGCAGCAGCCGCTGCTCCTCGCCGGCGGCGCGCAGCCAGTGGCCGCCGTACTCGCGCAGGGTGTCCAGCAGGCGGAAGCGGACGCCGAAGGCGCTGTCCTCGCGCAGCACCACGGACTTGGCGACGAGTTCGTCCAGCAGGTCGAGCACGTCCTCGGGCTCGATGCCCCCGCCGGCGCAGACGTACTCGGCGGCCTCCAGGTCGAAACTGCCGGCGAAGACCGACAGGCGGGCCCAGAGTAAACGTTCCTGCACTGTGCAGAGCTCATGGCTCCAGCCGATCGTGGTGCGCAGTGTCTGGTGTCTCGGCAGGGCCGTCCGGGAGCCGCCGGTGAGCAGCCGGAAGCGGTCGTCCAGCCGGGAGGTGATCTGCTCCACCGACAGCGCCCGCAGCCGCCCGGCGGCCAGCTCCACCGCCAACGGGATGCCGTCCAGCCGGCGGCAGAGCAGGCCGACCGCCTCCGCGTTCGCCCCGGTCACCTCGAAGGACGGCAGCACCGCCCGGGCCCGGTCGGCGAACAGCCGCACCGCGTCCGGCAGCACGCCCGGGCCCGCCCGGCCGTCCGGCAGCGGGTCGACCGGCAGCGGGGCCAGGGTCAGCAGGTGCTCGCCCGCGGCCCGCAACACGGCCCGGCTGGTGGTCAGCAGCCGCAGGCCGGGCAGCGCGCGCAGCAGCTCGGCGGCCAGCTCGGCGCAGGCCTCCACCAGGTGCTCGCAGCCGTCCAGCACCAGCAGCAGGCGGCGCCCGGCCAGGTGCTCGCCCAGGACGTCCAGCGGCGGCCGGGCGGTGCCGTCGGTCAGCCGCAGCGCCTCCAGTACGGCGTGGCCGAGCAGCAGCGGATCCTGCACCGGGGCCACGTCCACCAGCCAGGTGCCGTCCGGGAACGCCCCGGCGGCCCGGGCCGCGGCCCGCAGTGCGAGCCGGCTCTTGCCCACCCCGCCGGGCCCGGTCACCGTCACCAGCCGGGCGCCGGCGAGCAGACCGGCCAGTTCGGCCAGTTCCCGCTGCCGCCCGACGAAGCCCGTCACCTCGGCCGGCAGCCGGCCCGGCTCCGGCTCGCGCGGCCACGCCGCGGGCTGTGCTGTCCAGTCGCCGGCCAAGCGCTGCTCCCGTGGTTCCGGCCCGGACCGCGGCGGTCCGGACGTACGTCGGGCCGTACGGGCGACGGCCCGCCTGGCAGAACGAGGTGACCGGCCGGTAGGTTACGCGCGCGGTTCGCACACCCGGGCGAGGCCACGGCCGTGACCCGGTCCGGAAAGCCGGCGTCGGCGCGATAGGGTTCCCCCTGAAGAGCAACAAGGCGAGGGAGCGCGCAAAGGTGTCCGTGGGAGAGCTGGCCGGGTTGCTCGTCGCCGTGTTCTGGGCGGTCCTGGTCACCCTGCTCGCGGTCGTGCTGGTCCGCCTCTCCCGGGTGCTGAAGGAGGCCACCGTCCTGGTCTCCGCCGTCACCGAGCAGGCCGTGCCGCTGCTGGCCGACGCGGGTGCCGCGGTGCGCAGCGCCAATGAGCAGCTGGACCGGGTGGACGAGATCACCGCCAACGTCCAGGACGCCGCCGCCAACGCCAAGGCGCTCTCCTCCACCGCGGCCGCCACCCTGGGCGGACCGCTGATGAAGGTCGCCGCCTTCAGCTACGGCGTCCGCAAGGCCGTCGCCAAGCAGCAGGGCACCCTGCCGAACGTGCCGGTGCAGCCCGCCGAGCGCGACGAGCTGGCGCGGCTGATCCGGGCCGAGGTGCGCGCCGCGACCGCGCCCAGGGGCGGTCTGCTCTCCAGGGTCCGGCGAGCGGTGAGGGGCTGACGGCATGGCACGGATCTTCTGGATGGCCGTCGGCGCCGGCGCCGCGGTGTGGGCCATGAACAAGGCCAACGTCGCCGTGCAGCGGCTCACCCCGGACAGTCTCTCCGGCACCGCCGCGCGCGGCGCACTGCACCTGGGCGACGTCGCCAAGCAGTTCGCCCAGGACGTGCGGTCCGGCATGGCCGAGCGCGAGGAGCAGCTGAAGGACGACCTCGGCCTGCACGGCACCGCCGTGGCGGAGCCCCGGAGCACCCGCCGGGTCCTGCGCGGCGAGCCGCAGTACCGAGCTATCTCGGCGGCGCCCGGTCGCCCGGCCGCCGCCCTGCCTCCCGCCCGCACCACCCCACAGACCATTGCCATTGAAGAAACGCCCCGCCGAGCCCTGCCGCGGGGCGGAACGAACCGGAAGGACCACTAATGGAGTCGGCTGAGATCCGCCGCCGCTGGCTGCGCTTCTTCGAGGAGCGCGGCCACACCGTCGTTCCGTCGGCGTCCCTGGTCGCCGACGACCCCACCCTGCTGCTCGTCAACGCCGGCATGGTGCCGTTCAAGCCCTACTTCCTGGGCGAGGTCAAGCCGCAGTTCTCGCGCGCCACCAGCGTGCAGAAGTGCGTGCGCACCCTGGACATCGAGGAGGTCGGGAAGACCACCCGGCACGGCTCCTTCTTCCAGATGTGCGGCAACTTCTCCTTCGGTGACTACTTCAAGGAAGGAGCCATCAAGTTCGCCTGGGAGCTGCTCACCACTCCCGTCGCGGACGGCGGCTACGGCCTGGAGAAGGAGAAGCTCTGGATCACCGTCTACAAGGACGACGACGAGGCCGAGCAGATCTGGCGTGACGTCATCGGCGTGCCCTCCGAGCGCATCCAGCGCCTGGGCATGAAGGACAACTTCTGGTCGATGGGCGTGCCCGGCCCGTGCGGCCCGTGCTCGGAGATCAACTACGACCGCGGCCCCGCGTACGGCGAGGAGGGCGGCCCGGCGGTCAACGGCGAGCGCTACCTGGAGATCTGGAACCTGGTCTTCATGCAGTACGAGCGCGGCCACGGCGACGGCAAGGACGGTTTCGAGATCCTCGGCGACCTGCCGAGCAAGAACATCGACACCGGTCTCGGCCTGGAGCGCCTCGCCGCCATCCTGCAGGGCGTCGACAACCTCTTCGAGATCGACACCAGCCGGATGATCCTCGACCGCGCCGCCGAGCTCACCGGCCACACCTACGGCGCCGACCACAAGTCGGACGTCTCGCTGCGCGTGGTCACCGACCACATCCGCACCGCGCTGATGCTGATCGGCGACGGCGTCACCCCCGGCAACGAGGGCCGCGGCTACGTGCTGCGCCGCATCCTGCGCCGCGCCATCCGCAACATGCGCCTGCTGGGCGCCACCGGTGTGGTCGCCAAGGACCTGACCGACATCGCGATCAAGGCGATGGCCCCGCAGTACCCGGAGCTGGAGAGCGACCGCAAGCGCATCGAGACGGTCGTCGTCGGCGAGGAGGCGGCCTTCCTGCAGACCCTGAAGGCCGGCACCAGCCTGCTGGACACCGCGGTCACCGAGACCAAGCAGGCCGGCGGCGCGGTGCTCTCCGGCGACCAGGCCTTCAAGCTGCACGACACCTACGGCTTCCCGATCGACCTCACCCTGGAGATGGCCGAGGAGCAGGGCCTCCAGGTGGACGAGGCCGGTTTCCGCCGCCTGATGCAGGAGCAGCGGGACCGCGCCAAGGCCGACGCCAAGGCCAAGAAGATGGGCCACGCCGACGTCGCCGCGTACCGCGAGGTCGCCGACAGGTCCGGCGCGAGCGTCTTCACCGGCTACACCCTGATCGAGGGCGAGGCCACCGTGGTCGGCCTGCTGGTGGACGGCGTTCCGTCGCCGGCCGCCTCGGAGGGCGACGAGGTCGAGCTGATCCTCGACCGCACCCCGTTCTACGCCGAGGGCGGCGGTCAGCTCGCCGACCACGGCCGGATCCGGCTGGATTCCGGCGCGGTCGTCGAGATCCGTGACGTGCAGCAGCCCGTCCCCGGCGTCATCGTGCACTCCGGTGGCGTGCTGTTCGGCGAGGTCGTGCTCGGCGCCTCGGCGTACGCCACGATCGACACCGACCGCCGCCGGGCGATCGCCCGCGCCCACTCGGCCACCCACCTGACCCACCAGGCGCTACGCGACGCGCTCGGCCCGACGGCCGCCCAGGCCGGCTCGGAGAACGCCCCCGGCCGCTTCCGCTTCGACTTCGGCTCGCCCGCCGCCGTTCCGGGCAGCGTGCTGGTGGACGTCGAGCAGAAGATCAACGACGTGCTGGGCCGCGAGCTGGAGGTCACCGCCGAGGTCATGACGATGGACCAGGCCCGCAAGGCCGGCGCCATCGCGATGTTCGGCGAGAAGTACGGCGACGAGGTGCGGGTCGTCTCCATCGGCGACTTCTCCAAGGAGCTGTGCGGCGGCACCCACGTCGGCAACACCGCCCAGCTGGGCCTGGTGAAGCTGCTCGGCGAGTCCTCGATCGGCTCCGGCGTGCGTCGCGTGGAGGCGCTGGTCGGCGTCGACGCGTACAAGTTCCTGGCCCGCGAGCACACCGTGGTGGCCCAGCTGACCGAGCTGGTCAAGGGCCGCCCGGAGGAGCTGCCGGAGAAGATCTCGGGCATGCTCGGCAAGCTCAAGGACGCCGAGAAGGAGATCGAGCGCTTCCGCGCCGAGAAGGTGCTGGCCGCCGCGGCCGGCCTGGCCGACTCGGCCGAGGACGTGCACGGCATCGCCGTGGTCGCCGCTCAGGTCGCCGACGGCGTGGGCGCGGACGAGCTGCGCAAGCTGGTCCTTGACGTGCGCGGCCGACTGGGCGCCCGCCCGGCCGTGGTCGCCGCGTTCACCGTGGCCAACGACCGCCCGCTGACCGTGATCGCCACCAACGAGGACGCCCGCGGCCGCGGCATCAAGGCCGGCGAGCTGGTCCGCACCGCGGCCAAGACCCTCGGCGGCGGCGGTGGCGGCAAGGACGACGTCGCCCAGGGCGGCGGCTCCAACCCGGCCGCGGTCGGCGAGGCCATCGCCGCGGTGCGCGGCCTGGTCGCGGAGCGCGCCAGCTGATGGAGTTCGAGGAGAGGCCCTTCCGGCGTGGGCGGCGGATCGCCGTCGACGTCGGTGACGCCCGGATCGGGGTCGCGTCCTGCGACCCCGACGGGGTGCTCGCCACGCCGGTGGAGACCGTTCCGGCCGGGGTGAAGTCGCAGGCCAGGATCGCCGCGATCGTCGAGGAGTACGACGCGGTCGAGGTGATCGTCGGGCTGCCGCGCTCGCTCAGCGGCAAGGAGGGCCCGGCGGCGGAGAAGGTCCGGGCGTACGCCTCCCGGCTGGCCAACCGGCTCTACCCGGTGCCGGTGCGGCTGGTGGACGAGCGGATGTCGACCGTCACCGCGACCCACGGGCTGCGCGCCTCGGGGGTCAAGGCGAAGAAGGGCCGCTCGGTGGTCGACCAGGCCGCCGCGGTGGTGATCCTCCAGACCGCCCTTGAGTCCGAACGGGTGAGCGGACGCCCGCCCGGTGAGAGCGTCGAGGCGGCCGGCTGACCGGTCTGATCTAACGTCCCGAAGAGGGGTGCGGGGCGGCCCGGGCGGCACGCCGCCACCAAGCGGGGGTGCCGCGGGGGGTTGGGTGGCCGTCGGCGGGTCTCGGCGCCCAACGAGGGGCCGGC
>NZ_JBHXEG010000067.1:0-7904 GCF_042724935.1 Kitasatospora sp. NPDC127060 | reverse complement strand
CGCGGCCCCCCCCCGGGTCTGCGGGGGGGGGCGCCGGGCCCCCCCCCCTCAACAACCCCCCCTTGGGGGCGCCCGTGCGCCCGCCCCCCCCCGCACCCCTCTTTCGTTCGTTCCCGTGTCCGTTTCGGACCGTTCCGGGTTGCCTCGGACCGATCCGAGTCGCCTCGGGACGATTCTCAGCGATTCGGGACCGCCGAGGGGGCTGCGAGCCATGACCGACCAGGACTTCCACCCGGGTCTCACCCCGGGACACCTGGGTGCGCCGGTGCTGGAGCCGGAGGGCCGTCCTCCGGGTGCGCCCCGGCCGCGCTACGATGCGCCGGATCCGCACCGACGGCGTAACGGACTGGCCTGCGCGCTCACCGCCCTCGCCCTGATCGCGGTGTTCGGCGGGATCGGGCTCACCGGCTACACCTGGTTCCAGCAGCAGCGCAAACCCCCGGCCGCCGCCGACTACGCGGGGCAGGGCAACGGCAGCGTCCAGGTCTCGGTGCCGGAGGGCGCCGGCCTGTCCCAGATCGCCTCCGCACTGGTCCGCAACGGGGTGGTGGCCAGCTCGCTCGCCTTCACCCGGGCGGCGAAGGGCAGCGCGGCCGCCGCCGGGCGGATCCAGCCCGGGACGTACACCCTGAAGCAGCGGATGTCGGCGGCCGCCGCGCTGGCTGTCCTGATCGACCCGGCCAACGCCAACGGCCTTACCATTCCCGAGGGTTGGCGCGGCTACCAGATCTACGCGGCGATCGACAAGAAGCTGAACCTGCCGGCCGGCACCACCCAGAAGGCCGCCCAGGACCAGGGCGCCGAACTCGGCCTGCCGGACTTCGCCAAGGGCAGCCCGGAGGGCTACCTGTTCCCCGCGACCTATGCCGTCACCGACGGGACCACCGCGCTGGACCTGCTGAAGCAGATGGTCGAGCGGGCGGGCAAGGAGTTCAGCCGGGACGACGCCAACGTCGTCGCGCAGAACCTCGGGCAGAGCCTGTACGGCCTGGTCACCGTCGCCAGCATGGTCCAGGGCGAGGCCGACAACACCGAGGACATGGGCAAGGTGGCCCGGGTCATCTACAACCGGCTGGCCAAGGGCATGCCGCTGCAGCTCGACTCCACCATCAACTACGCGCTCGGCCGCTCGACCCTGAACACCACCGTCACCGACACCAAGCTGGACTCCCCGTACAACACCTACCTGCACGCGGGGCTCCCGCCGTCCCCGATCTCCAATCCCGGACGGCAGGCGATCATGGCGGCCCTGGATCCGACGCCCGGGGACTGGCTGTACTTCGTGACCGTGAAGCCGGGCGACACCCGCTTCACCGACAGCTTCGACGTGCAGCAGAAGAACGTCGCGGAGTTCAACGCCGCCCGGGCCGCCAAACCGAGCGCTCCGGCCTCCGACACGGCCACCGCCACGCCCTCCGCGCCGGGGGCGGCCACCCCGTGACGGCCCCGTGTGCCGAGCGTGAGGTCGCTCACTGACAGTGCGTTCGCCCGGGCGGGGGTACGGCTGCGGTACGGTAACGTCTCCTCCCAGGCGCTGCGCTAGCACGCCGGTTCGAGAATCAGCCGGGACGGCGGTCGTCCCGGACGGCCGGTCCGATCCTCCGGTCGTCACCGTCGGTTAAGGGGATCAATGACCGATCTGGGTCGGGGCTACGGCCCCCAGGGCGAGCCGTGGCACCCCGGTGATCCCGGGTACGGCGGCCAGCAGCCGGTCCCCGGCCAGCAGGACGGCCAGTGGCAGCAGCAGTACCCGCAGCAGGCCCAGCAGGGTCAGCAGCCGTACGGGGACGTACAGCAGGGGTACGCGCAGCAGCAGATGCAGATGCAACCGGGCATGCAGCAGCAATACCCGGAGGGGTACCAGCTGCAGGGCTACCCGCAGCAGATGGGGGGCCCGCAGCAGCAGGTGCCGCAGCAGGGCTTCGACCACGGCTTCGACCAGGGCTTCGACCAGGGGTACCAGCAGCAGGGCATGACCCAGCAGGCCCACCTGCAGCAGATGCCGATGCAGCAGGGTATGGCCCAGCAGGGCTATCCGCAGCAGATGCCGATGCCGCAGCAGGGCATGCCCCAGCAGCAGGCCGCTCCCCAGCATGTCCAGCAGCAGCAGCAGCCCGTCCGGCAGCAGGCGGCGCCGCAGGCCCCGGCACCCGCGCCCGCCACCGGGCCCGGCCCGGACGGGATCGACTGGGAGGCCGAGGCCGCCGCGCTGGAGGCCGGCGCCGATCCGGTCGGCGGGGCGCACGAGCCCGAGGCCGAGGAGTGGGACGGCCGGCGCGAGGACGAGCAGCACGGCGACGTCTACCTCGACGAGCACGCCGAGGAGGAGCAGAACGGCTTCCTCGGGGAGCAGGACGACTCCCGCGAGGCGAAGAAGAAGCGCAAGGAGAGCGGCAAGAAGGCGGGCCGTCGCAACGGCGGCGCCTGCCTGGTCGTCGCGCTGGTGCTGCTGGGCCTGCTCGGCGGCGCGGGCTGGTGGGGCTACGGCTTCTACAAGGACCACTTCGGTCCGCCGCCGGACTTCACCGGTGAGGGCAACGGCTCCGTCCAGGTCGAGGTCAAGCAGGGCGCGGTCGGCGGGCAGATCGGCGCCACGCTGAAGGCCGCCGGTGTGGTCAAGAGCGTCGACGCCTTCACCAAGGCCTGTGACGCCGAACCCAAGTGCAGCACGATCCAGTACGGCTTCTACACCTTGAAGCGGGAGATGCCGGCCGCGGCCGCGCTCAAGGAACTGCTCGACCAGGCGGGCGGCGCGGCGATCGTGTTCCCCGAGGGCAAGAACTCCTCCGAGATCTACGCCATCATCGACACCAAGTTGAAGCTGCAGAAGGGCACCACGGCGGGCGTCGCCAAGGCCCAGGTCAACGACCTCGGTCTGCCGGGCTACGCGAACGGCAACATCGAGGGCTTCCTCTGGCCGACCCGCTACAACATCGCCGACGGCATGAAGCCCGAGGACCTGCTCAAGCAGATGGTGAAGACCGCCACCGACAAGTACGCCAACCTGGACGGCCAGGCCTCCAAGGCGGGCCTCAAGAACGGCTACGAGGTCGTCATCGAGGCGAGCATCCTGCAGCGCGAGGGCAACAACCCGGGCGACTTCGCCAAGATGGCCAGGACCATCCAGAACCGTCTGGCGAGCGACACCGTGCGCCACACGCTCGGCATGGACACCACGCTGCAGTACTCGCTGGGCCGCAAGGAACTCACGTCGAAGGACATCAACGACGGGTCCAACAAGTTCAACACGTACATCAACCCGGGCCTGCCCCCGACGCCGATCTCCAACCCCGGCGACGAGGCGCTCAACGCGACGCTCAACCCCGCGGACGGCAAGTGGCTGTACTTCATCGCGATGTCCCCGACCCAAACCCTGTTCGCCGAGACGGACAAGGAGCACGCGGCCAACGTCGAGGCGTACTGCAAGGCCGCGGGCCAGGGCTTCGACAAGGTCGGCCTGCACTGCACCACCAAGTAGCCGCCACCGCACCGTCGTTCACGGAGAGCCAGCGTTGACCAGCAAGCACCGGGCGGCCGTCCTCGGCTCGCCGATCGCCCACTCGCTCTCGCCGGACCTGCACCGGGCCGCCTTCACGGCGCTCGGGCTGGACGGTTGGCGCTACGACCGCTTCGAGGTCGACGAGGCCGGCCTGCCCGGCTTCCTGGCCGGACTGGACGAGGCCGAGTGGGCCGGGCTGTCGCTGACCATGCCGCTGAAGCGGGCGGTCATCCCGCTGCTGGACGAGGTCAGCGCGACGGCCCGCGCGGTGGACGCGGTGAACACCGTGGTGTTCACCGCGGACGGGCGGCGCACCGGCGACAACACCGACGTCCCCGGGCTGGTCAACGCCCTGCGCGAGCGCGGCATCACCGAGGTGCCGGCCGCCGCCGTGCTGGGCGCCGGGGCCACCGCCTCCTCGGCACTGGCGGCGCTCGCCCAGGTCTGCGCCGGTGAGGTGACGGTCTACGTGCGCAGCGCCGAGCGGGCCCGGGAGATGGCCGAGCTGGGCGAGCGGCTCGGTGTGCCCGTGCGCACCGCCGACTGGGAGCGCGGCGCCGAGGCGCTGGAGCGGCCGCTGACCGTCTCCACCACGCCGGTCGGGGCGACCGACGCCTTCGCCGGCGCACTGCCCGCGGCCCCGGGCGCGCTGTTCGACGTGCTCTACCACCCGTGGCCGACGGCGCTGGCGGCCGCCTGCGCCGAGCGCGGGGCGACCGTCCTCGGTGGTCTGGACCTGCTGGTCCACCAGGCGGTGCTGCAGAGCGAGGCCTTCACCGGGCGCGCCCCCGGGCCGCTCGCGGCGATGCGCGCGGCCGGGGAGCGGGCGCTGGCCGGGCGCTGAGCCCGTCGGTTCCGGTCCGGTCGTTTCGCCGTGTGACCGGTTGCCGTCCGGCACCCGGACTGTGCCGCCGGGTGCCGCCGGGTCATGAAAGGATTCGGACGGAAGGCACGCTCGGGCGGGCCGCGGCGGTGCCGTGGGCCGGCCCGCTGATGAAGGAGCTCCGTTGGGTACGTTGCGCTGGCTGACGGCGGGGGAGTCGCACGGCCCCGCACTCGTCGCGACGCTGGAAGGCCTGCCCGCCGGTGTACCGGTCACCACCGACGTGGTGGCCGACGCGCTGGCGCGCCGCCGGCTCGGTTACGGCCGCGGGGCGCGGATGAAGTTCGAACAGGACCAGGTGACCTTCCTCGGTGGCGTCCGGCACGGCCTGACCATGGGCAGCCCGGTCGCGATCATGGTCGGCAACACCGAGTGGCCGAAGTGGGAGCAGGTCATGTCGGCCGACCCGGTCGACCCCGAGGTGCTGGCGGGCCTCGCCCGCAACGAGGCGCTGACCCGCCCGCGCCCGGGCCACGCCGACCTGGCCGGCATGCAGAAGTACTCGATCGACGAGGGCCGGCCGATCCTGGAGCGCGCCAGCGCCCGGGAGACGGCCGCCCGGGTCGCGCTGGGCGCGGTCGCCCGGGCGTACCTGCGCGAGGTGGCCGGGATCGAGATCGTCAGCCACGTGGTCGAGCTGGCCGCCGCCAAGGCGCCGGCGGGTGTGGTGCCGCTGCCCTCGGACGAGGCCCGGCTGGACGCCGACCCGGTGCGCTGCCTGGACGCGGACGCCTCGAAGGCGATGGTCGCCGAGATCGACCAGGCCCACAAGGACGGCGACACCCTCGGCGGCGTGGTCGAGGTGCTCGCGTACGGCGTGCCGGTGGGCCTCGGTTCGCACGTGCACTGGGACCGCCGCCTCGACGCCCGGCTGGCCGCCGCGCTGATGGGCATCCAGGCGATCAAGGGCGTCGAGGTCGGCGACGGCTTCGAGCTGGCCCGGGTGCCCGGCTCGAAGGCGCACGACGAGATCGTCCCGACCGCCGAGGGCGTCAAGCGCACCTCCGGCCGCTCCGGCGGCACCGAGGGCGGGCTCTCCACCGGCGAGGTGCTGCGGGTGCGCGCCGCGATGAAGCCGATCGCCACCGTGCCGCGGGCGCTGCAGACCCTGGACGTGCGCACCGGCGAGCCGGCCAAGGCGCACCACCAGCGTTCGGACGTCTGCGCGGTGCCGGCCGCCGGCATCGTCGCCGAGGCGATGGTCGCGCTGGTGCTGGCCGACGCGGTGAACGAGAAGTTCGGTGGCGACAACGTGTCGGAGACCCGTCGCAATGTGCAGAGCTACCTCGACAACCTGATCATCAAATGAGTGAGCGAAGCGAGCTCATCATCAGAGGATGCCGGTTGCGGTCATCGCCCGCCGAGCGAAGCGAGGTGGGGGCATGACCTCTCCCGTCGTCGTGCTGGTCGGCCCGCCCGGCAGCGGCAAGTCCACCGTCGGACGGGCCCTGGCCGAGCGCCTGGGCGTCGGCTTCCGGGACACCGACGCCGACATCGAGACGCTGGCCGGCAAGCCCATCCCGGAGATCTTCATCGACGAGGGCGAGCCGCACTTCCGCGAGTTGGAGGTCCGCGCCGTGCGTGCGGCCGCCGAGGGCCACCGCGGAGTGCTGGCGCTCGGCGGCGGCGCGGTGATGGCCGAGGCCACCCGCGAGCTGCTGCGCGAGCTGCCGGTGGTCTTCCTGGAGGTCCCGCTGGGCGACGCCGTCAAGCGGGTCGGCCTGGACGCCCCGCGGCCGCTGCTGGCCGTCAACCCGCGGGCCCGCTGGCGCGAGCTGATGGAGGCCCGCCGCCCCCTCTACCTGGAGGTGGCCACCGCCGTCGTCGACACCGCCGACCGCACCCCCGAGCAGGTCGCGGACGCCGTACTGGAAGCACTGGAGCTGAAGACCCCCCATGACTGACACCACCGTCAGGATTCACGTCGGCGGCAGCGCCGGCCACGACCCGTACGACGTGCTGATCGGGCACCAGCTGCTCGGTGAACTGGCGCCGCTGATCGGGACGCGGGCCAGGCGGGTCGCGATCATCCACCCGGAGGCGCTGGCCGCCACCGCCGACGCCATCCGCGAGGACCTGGCCGGCGAGGGGTACGAGGCGATCGGGCTCCAGGTGCCGAACGCCGAGGAGGCCAAGAGCGCCGAGGTCGCCGCCTACTGCTGGTCGGTGCTCGGGCAGACCGGCTTCACCCGCAGCGACGTCGTCGTCGGCCTCGGCGGCGGTGCCACCACCGACCTGGCCGGTTTCGTCGCGGCCACCTGGCTGCGCGGGGTGCGCTGGATCTCCATGCCCACCACGCTGCTCGGCATGGTCGACGCGGCCGTCGGCGGCAAGACCGGCATCAACATCGCCGAGGGCAAGAACATGGTCGGCGCCTTCCACCCGCCGGTGGGCGTGCTGGCCGACCTCGGCACCCTGGAGACCGTGCCCAAGCACGACTACGTCTCCGGCCTCGCCGAGGTCATCAAGTGCGGCTTCATCGCCGACCCGGCCATCCTCGACCTGATCGAGGCCGACCCCGAGGGCGCCCGGACGCCGGCCGGCCCGCACACCGTCGAGCTGATCCGCCGGGCCATCCAGGTCAAGGCCGACGTCGTCTCCGGGGACCTCAAGGAGTCCGGCCGGCGCGAGATCCTCAACTACGGCCACACCCTGGGCCACGCCATCGAGCGCAACGAGCGCTACAAGTGGCGGCACGGCGCGGCGATCTCCATCGGCATGGTCTTCGCCGCCGAACTCGGCCGCCTGGCAGGGCGGTTGGACGACGAGACGGCCGACCGGCACCGCACCGTGCTGGCCTCGGTCGGGCTGCCGCTGAGCTACCGGGCGGACGCCTGGCCCAAGCTGCTGGACGCGATGAAGATCGACAAGAAGTCGCGCGGCGACCTCCTCCGCTTCATCGTCCTGGACGGCCTCGGCAAGACCTCCGTGCTGGAGGGCCCCGACCCGTCCCTGCTGGTCGCCGCCTACGCGGAGGTCTCGGCGTGACGCGGGTGATGGTGCTCAACGGCCCCAACCTGGGCCGACTGGGCAGCCGCGAGCCGGACGTCTACGGCGCCACCTCGTACACCGGACTGGTCGAGCGCTGCACCGCGCTGGGCAAGGAGTTCGGCTTCGAGGTCGAGGTCCACGAGACCAACTCCGAGCAGCAGATGGTGGAGTGGCTGCACGAGGCGGCCGACGGGAAGGTGCCCGTGGTGATCAACCCGGGCGCGTTCACCCACTACTCGTACGCGATGCGGGACGCCGCGGCGCAGCGCACCGCGCCGCTGATCGAGGTGCACATCTCCAACCCGTACGCGCGGGAGACCTTCCGGCACACCTCGGTGATCGCGGCGGTGGCCTCCGGCACCATCGCGGGCTTCGGGATCGGTTCGTACGAGCTGGCGCTGCGGGCGCTGGCGGAGCAGCTCACCTCGCGGTGACGGCTCGGATCGCCGATCAGCGGCTCTGACGGCTGCTCAGCGGCCCCGCCGCGGGCGGGGCACCCCCCCCCGCCCCCCGCGAAGGTAACCCCCAAGA